>CANJAW010000303.1:0-3972 GCA_947472215.1 Chitinophagaceae bacterium | reverse complement strand
TTCATCATCTCCGACCCAATAATGAGGCAAGGATTGTATGGGCAAATGATTCTCTTAAGCAAATAACAGATTATGCAATTGTATACTTGCACGGATTTACTGCTAGCCAGGAAGAAGGAAATCCGGTTCACAGGAATATTGCCAAGCAGTTTGGCTGCAATTTATATCTGGCAAGGTTAGCAGAACATGGTATTGACACTACTGAGCAATTGGTAAATCTAACAGCGGAAAATTATTGGAAATCTGCTCAACAAGCCCTGGCCATTGGAAAAAAGTTGGGTAAAAAAGTGATACTGATGGGAACCAGTAATGGTGGAACGCAGGCATTGCAACTGGCAGCGGCTTATCCAAATGATGTGGCAGCGCTTGTGTTGTACTCACCCAATATTGCCATCAATGACCCCAACGCATGGCTGCTAAATAATCCTTGGGGCTTAGAGATTGCTAGGCTAGTAAAGGGAAGTAAGTATTTGGTGGCAGATGATAATCGACCCATTTACAAGCAATACTGGAATAGGCCGTATCGGCTGGAAGCTATTATAGTTGTTGAAGAAATGCTGGAAACCACTATGAATAAAGAGACCTTTAGCAAGATCAAACAACCTACTTTATTATTAGATTATTATAAAGATGAAAAACACCAAGATCTTGTAGTGAAAGTGAGTGCTATGAAAGAAATGTTTGTTCAGTTGTCTACGGCAGATTCTTTAAAAAGGGCCATTGACTTACCACTTACTGGTGATCATGTAATTGCTTCGCCCATCAAATCAAAAGATGTGGCTGGAGTAGAAAGGGAAACCAGCCGGTTTTTAGAGGAGGTGCTTCATTTGCCGGTAAAAAACTGATTCTTTATCTCATCCCAATGGTAGATTTTTATAAATAAGTATTCAATAAGGCGCCCCAATAGATAGCTTTATGGGCTTCCCCTTCTACCAAATGTAATTGGTGCGGAATATTTTTTTTACGCAGACTCTCACTCAACTGGAGATTGTTTTTAACAAAGAGGTCTTCTTTTCCTACAACTAGTATTATGTCTAGATTTTGGAGCGAGATCTTTTCTTTACTTGAAAAATTTGGGATATAAAGTGCCGGCATATTTGAATAAACGGTATCATCTAGGTATCCTTCAAACAAATTGTCGAAGTGTTTCACTTGAATTGTAAGGTCGTACCGTCCACTAATGCCAATAGTTTTTTTGAAAAGGTGCGGATGCCTGAAGGCGATATTTACTGCATGGTAGGCACCCAAACTGCAACCTGCAGAAATAAGCTCATTTTTATTTTGTTGTTTGATAAATGGAATCACCTCCTCGAGTAGGTATTTTTCAAATAAGGTGTAACGATAGATTCGGTCTGTTGGTGGGATGCTTTTACAATAAAAACTTTCTGCATCAATGCTATCTAAACAATACAATTGATTTTTTCCGGATACAATTTTTTCCTCTAGGGCCTTAATTACTCCCCAGTTTTCGTAGTCGTAAAATCTGCCCATTCTGGTAGGAAACAATAATACCGGTGATCCAGCATGTCCAAAAATGAGCAACTCCATCTCTCTTTGTAAATTGGAGCTAAACCATTTTATGTATTCCCTTTTCATTTCTTTATTTTATTGAAAGTTGGCTATATGCCCGTCCAACAAAATAATAATCCTTCGTCTTAATTAATAGGATTTCCCAGCTTTTCTTTTGCTACCCGCTTTAGTATCATTTCTTTCCACAGTTGATATCCCTTTTCATTGATATGTAATCCGTCTAATTCCAGCAATTCGTGTTTTGGATAACCTGTTTCATCTGTCATCAGGTCGTAAATATTGATAAAAGAAATATTGTCACCCGATTTATTGATGAACGCTTCAATTAGGCGGTTGGTGTCTCTTATTTTATCTACGATATTCCAGCGTTTTACACTCGGTTTTATAGAGATAAAGCCTATGTGGATATCGCCAAATCGATGACGGGCGAATTGCAAGAACGCATTGAAAAAAAGGAGTACTTCTTCTGGATTTCTTCCATCTCCTAGGTCGTTGTCGCCGGCATAAATAATAATCCCCGATGGTCGAAGGTTTGTAAATACTCGCTCAAAGTACCAACTGCAGGCTGCCAGTGTGGATCCTCCAAAACCAATATTCAATGGTGAGTAGCCTTTAAAATCCTGCTCGAGTGTTTTCCAAAGTTTGACGGAGGAGCTACCATAAAATACTAGTCGCGACTCATTGTTCAATCCGGCGGTAACGGATTCTAATCGTTTGATTTCTTCTTCATACCAAAACATGCTGCAAGGTTTATTCAAAAGGATCAATTGGATAAAACCTATACCATTTTCGGGTACAGGGGATTTTGTAATGTTAACGCCGAGAAGAGAAAATATATTGTAGCCAATTGGGTTTGGTGGGGGGAGCCTGAAAATGACTATTGGTGGGAGGGTAAATGAGTTTCCCTTAGCGGTGGAGGATATCCTTTCATAAGAATAGCCTGTCTACCGCAAACTTATTACCTTTGCCATCAATAATTTATGAAGACAAAGACAATACATAAGGATAAAGTAAACATTATAACCCTCGGGTGTAGTAAAAACATGGTGGATAGTGAGGTGCTTAGTGGTCAGTTAATTGCCAATGAGATTGAAGTAGTTCATGAAAGTGGCAAAAAAGACCATAATATAGTTATTATCAATACTTGTGGTTTTATTGAAAAAGCCAAGGAGGAAAGTGTAAATACGATCTTACAGCAAGTGGAGCTGAAACGTAGGGGTAAAATCGATAAAGTGTACGTTACAGGTTGTCTGAGCGAGCGGTATAAAAATAATTTGGAAGCTGAGATTCCAGAAGTGGATGCTTATTTTGGCACGATGGAGCTGCCGCTGATACTGAAACAATTTGAAGCTGATTATAAGGCCGATCTAATTGGGGAACGCTTGTTAAGCACTCCTCAACATTATGCCTATATGAAAATAAGTGAAGGATGCAATCGCACTTGTTCATTTTGTGCGATACCATTGATGCGTGGGCAACACGTAAGTAGAACGATTGAGTCCTTGGTGGATGAGGCAAAGCGGTTGGTTGATAGAGGAGTGAAGGAAGTGATGCTAATAGCCCAAGAACTTACTTACTACGGACTAGATATTTATAAAAAAAGGGAATTACCCAAACTATTGCATGCGTTGGCAGATGTAAAAGGGCTTGAATGGATTCGGTTACATTACGCGTATCCTTCTAAATTTCCACTTGAAATAATTGATGCAATCAAAGAAAGAGATAATATTTGCAATTATCTGGATATGCCTTTACAGCACGCGGCTAATAATATGCTACAGCAGATGAAGCGCCAGATAACTCGTGAAGAGATGGAAGATTTGGTGGGGAATATTCGCAACCGAATTCCAAATATCTGTTTACGTACTACTTTAATCGCTGGCTTTCCTGGCGAAACAAGAGATGATGTAGAAGAATTAAAAACGTTTATTCAAAAAATGCGTTTCGATAGAGTCGGTATCTTTACGTATAGTCATGAAGAAGGCACTTCTGCTCATGATCTGGTGGATGATGTGCCTCCAGCCGAAAAAGAAGAAAGGGCACAGGAAATTATGGAAGTGCAGCAGGAAATTAGCCTAGAAAAGAACCAAGAAAAACTGGGAAAGACGTTTAAGGTGATGGTTGATAAAAAGGAAGCCGGCCGCTATTTGGGCCGTACAGAATTTGATAGTGTGGAAGTTGATAACGAAGTGATTATTCAAAGTAATAAGAAACTTGTAATCGGCGAATTTGTAAACGTAAAAATTAATAAGGCATTTGATTATGATTTGGAGGGAACAATTGTTTAATTAAAAACTGGATAAAGGATAATTGATAATTTTTTTGTGAAAATAGCTTTGGCTATATTGTTTTTAGTGGTCTATTAAACCATAATATTTATTAACTCAGCAAAGCGAATGGACTGTACGGCATTTTTTTTAACCTACGCACAAACGGGCTTTT
>CANJAW010000302.1:0-4002 GCA_947472215.1 Chitinophagaceae bacterium | reverse complement strand
CTAGTTAAGGGTTTTGATTAATCTAGACTTTGTAAGTCAATACCTCAACTTCTTCCCAAATTGGACCGGAAATGGTGCTGAAGAATTCAAAAAGGATCAAAAAACTCAACCAGTCAAATATAAATTGGAAAATAGTGATTTGTTATTTCTAAATTTAACAAAGTTGTTTATCTTTCAGAATCAATACTTTAGATTGTAAAATAATATTATGAAACGAATTGTGGCTGTTGATATAGCAAAAGCAATTTGCATTATTTTAGTTATTACTGGTCATTACATTCCCGAAAATTCACCTGGGGGTTATGCCGTATTAAATAAATTTATCTACTCATTTCATATGCCGTTATTCATGTTTGCGAGTGGCTATATTTACATGGAGACAAAGAAAGAAGAATCTTATGGCAGCTTCCTTTTAAAAAAAATCAAAAGGTTGATGGTGCCTTATTTTTCAGTTTCTGTAATAGTTGTGACTATTAAATTATTATCGAAGAATATTGCTTATGTAGAGGATCCAGTATCATGGTATGCATATCTTGGAATATTGTATAGGCCATCCGCCGCAGCATTCTTTTGGTTTATTTGGGCTCTCTTCATTATCTTTTTAATAGTCCCTCTTTTTAAAACAAGAGCATCACGACTATTATTGTTTTTTGCAAGTACGGTACTGGATTTTTTGCCAGTTCCCCTGCCTGCTGTATTTTGTTTACCTCAGGTGAAGGATATGTTGGTGTACTTTATGCTGGGAGTTATTTTTGTTGACTTAAAAGCAATTCAGAAGACAGCATTAAAAATTCCTTCAGTTTTGGTTTATGTTCTCTTTTTAGGATTATTTTCTTTCAGATTTATTTTCATGGATTCTGCTAATTTAGATACAGATATTGGATGGCCTCTTTTTTTAGTTTATAAATTAATTCCTTATTTAGGAATTTTCTCAATATGTAAATTATCTATTTCGATATCACATCTTAAAATTCATCCTAAACATTGGTTGCTGATTGTGGCAGATAATACTTACATAATATATCTTCTCCATACTACCTTTATGGGATTTGCAAAAGCACTTTTGCACAAAACACCTGCCCTACTTGATACACAAAATCAGCTTATTTTTACAGCAATATCCATATGTATTATTATTATTGGGGTGATATGCCCCATCTTATTAAACATTTGGTGTCTGCAAAAGAATAAAACATTATGTTATTTGTTTGGATTAAAATATTCCAAATATTGATAATGTCATTTTGGTGCCTGCTACTGAGAACAAATCAAATTTTCGCCATTAACTATTCACATTTATAGCCACTATTGTTCTTAAGAGTTTTCCAATACGGATGCTTTAGTTGAGCCCGCTAGAAAATGGGTGATCAAAATTCCCGATAAGATCCAACTTAAGTAGTTTACATATAAAAAAGAGTTAAAATAACTAGTCATCATCGGAATCAAAAATCCAATTCTCATCAGCAACATTGCAAATGCGATTATTTTGAATATCCCCTCACTATTTTTCCAATTTTGAGCAATGGCTTTCCAAATCATTATATAAATTACAAGGTACAATAGCATTGAAATGATGCCAGTTTGCACCCCCATAAAGATCAGTTGGTTTTCACCGCCTACCCCTTGCCCATCGCCAAACGAGTAAATACCGGATGAACCCAATCCCAAACCAAAAGGATGCTCAATCATTACATCGATGCCACTGATCCACATAAGCAGATGGCCCAAACTAGAGCTCTCACTAAAGGAAATACTATCAATTAAATAATTTCTAAACACATTCTTGGTAAAGAATGTCAAATAAAGACCAAAAATTATAATTGAAAAATAAAATGCCTTCAATAAATATGTACGCTTTGTTAAGATGGAATAGACATACAACACAATTGCAAAGCCCACTATGGAACCTCTTGAATAGGTTCTAAAAAGTGCGAAGGAAAACAGGGCTACCAACAACCATTTCCATTTTGAATGAATGGGGGAAGAAGTTTCAAAACTTATCCAAGACAGGGCCAAGCAAAGCGCCAGCAATAAGGAAATGGCGAAATCCAGTGGGTCATTGAAAAAAGAAGCAAATCTTTTGGTGCCAATATCATTTTCAAAAGTCCAGGTCAATCCATAGCTTCCACTTGGATATAGTAAATTCACTTTTTGATTGTAACTAGCGAAGCCGGTTATAGTTTGCAAATGCCGGTTAAAGAAAATCTCCATCAGCTGAACGGCCACCGCAATGGCAGTTAGGATCAATATGCCATAAAAAATATTTTTTAGTACCCTTTCGCTGATGGGAAGTAGTCTGCCTATAAAATACAAAAGGCCAAAAAGGCCATAACTTTTAAATACCGTTAATTTTTCAATAAACGTAAGTTTTCCAATTGGCAAAAAAACATAGCAAAAGCAATACGCAAATAGCAATAAGACGATCCAATCTAAGTAATACATTTTGAAAGAGTTCCTATACTTCAGAACCAAAAAACAAAATGGTAAGAGGATAGAAAGTTCTCGAAAATATTTGATCAGATTTACAATCGATAAAAATCCATACTGATAAGTAATGGACATAGCAACGGTATAGGCCGACATGCCAATAATAATAAACCAAAACAGCCTTTCAGGTTGTTGTTGAAACAACCCTTTCAGCAGGTATAGGAATGAACAAACAAAAATGACGGGAAATAAAAACACAAATAAATTAATTTTCGTAAGCAATACAAGTGACCACTAAATTATCAATCGACCAACTTTTAACACATAGGTCACTTTCTAACACCAAGTCACTCAGTGCAAACTCCAGCGAGGAATTACTATGTGCTTTTATCCAGGTAATTTGGTAGCCGCTGCTTCCTGTCTTACTATTCCGCAGACTGCACAAACCAGGAAGATCTCTCCTGAATACATTGGAGCAGGCAGGAAAATAATACCCTTCCGCTTCGGGATATGCTTGCTCAAAACCATCAATATTTGAAAAAGTAGTTCCAAAAACCTTTTCCTTGTCTAGAAAAATTGCCCATAAATCGGGGCTACCCTGCAGCTTGTTCCCAGTCCATTGATCATGCAAGTATAGATCAAACGTTATTTTTAATAAAGAATGCTTTGGGAGATTCGGAAAATTTCTATACACTGCCCTGTGATTGAGTGGGCCTAGCATATGGGTATTATTAAAAAGCAAACTTAAGCGAGCAGTATCCAGATTGCTAAATTTAAAAACCATCAAGTCGCCCCTGCCGGATTCAAAATCATTTCTATATACTTCATACTCCCTTGGCAGGTTCTTAGTGCAACCCAACAAAAAACCTACAAAAGGTAGTAGCAGTAAAAGAATAAGTGTTTTTCGCATTTTAAGTTATATGGTGAATGGTGAATGGGCAATGGGCAATGGTGAATGGGCAATCATTTTACCGCCTCTAAAAAAAATTGAGTACTCAGCCATCACATTATCAATTATCCATTATTAGTTATTCATTCCTCTTTTAAATTCACCCCCTTCGCCTCCGCAGCCGGCGGGGCTGCGTAACTGCAACGCCGCTGCTTTTGCTCCTTTTTATCCCGATTGTTTCGGGATAAAATACCGACTCCGTCGGTACCGAACCAAAAGAGGCGGCTTATGCAGTTACTGGTTTAATTTTGAACAAGGGGATGTGGTGAATGGTCAATTGTCAATAGTGAATTGTGAATGGGCAATCATTTTGCCGCCACCAAAAAACAACAGAGTACTCAACCATCACATTATCAATTATCCATTTTTCAGTTATCAATTATTCAGTCCTCTTCTTTTTTAGCCCCCTCATACAGTTTCACTTCTTCATTGCTTTCCAACTCCTCCATAATAATATCAAACTCATCGGCAAGAAGTACCACCAATGAATTTTTACCATTGGCATCTGTTATGTATTGAGGATGTATTGTCAGCATCGGTTGATTTGAATTGATATAATTAACCATTACCCAAAAGTACAAATAAATTTGTTGTTATATTGAGAAGAGGGAAGGCAATGGTGAATG
>CANJAW010000301.1:0-4006 GCA_947472215.1 Chitinophagaceae bacterium | reverse complement strand
TTTTAAGAGAGAAGCAAGGCTCAATGATTATGAAATTTTAACCAGTCGCTTAATTGATCGTGCATTGCGTCCTTTGTTTCCAGAAGATTATTTGTGTGATGTACAGGTATTAATCAGCTTGGTATCAAGTGATGCAGAGGTGATACCTGATGCACTTGCTTGCTTGGCAGCATCTGCAGCATTAGCCGTTTCTAATATTCCTATTCAAGAAATTATTTCTGAAGTTCGTATTGGAAGAAAAAATGGTCAGTTCATCGTAAATCCTAGTAGGGTAGAATTGGCTGAATGCGATCTTGAATTTATCATTGCTGCTACCGAAAATAATATCATGATGGTGGAGGGTGAGGCAAAGGAATGTCAAGAAGAAGATTTGGTAAAGGCAATTGAACTAGGACATGAAGCTATCAAAATTCAAATTAAGGCACAGCAGCGTTTGAGAGATAAGGTGGGAAGTGCTACCAAAAGGGCTTATACCAAACCTTACCGTAATGAGGAGTTGAATGAAAAAATCATTGCATTTGGTAAAGATAAAACCTATGCGATTGCTTCATCTGCTTCTGCAAAGCATGACAGAAGCGATGCATTTGATGCATTGAAAAAAGAAGTGAAAGAATTTTTAGGAGAAGAATTACCTTCAGAAGACAAGGCGTTGATAGGTCATTATTTTGGAGAATTACAGTACAATGTGGTAAGGGATATGATCCTAAATGATAGAAAACGTTTAGATGGTAGGGGTACTGAAGATATTCGTGCCCTATCTATGGAAACAAATATTTTACCAACTCCTCATGGTTCATCCTTGTTCACTAGAGGGGAGACTCAATCTCTTACAACGGTTACATTCGGTACTCCATTAGATGAGTTATTGGTTGAAAGTGCTTTCAAATCAGATTACACCAAATTTATTTTGCATTATAATTTTCCACCTTTTTCTACTGGTGAAGTAAAAATGATGCGTGGTGTTGGCCGTAGAGAAGTAGGTCATGGTAACCTTGCCATGCGTTCTCTGAAAAAAATGATGCCTGGATCTGAATATCCTTATACAGTTAGAGTAGTAAGTGATATCTTGGAAAGTAATGGATCATCTTCAATGGCTACTGTTTGTGCGGGTTCTCTAGCATTAATGGATGCAGGTGTACCTATTAAAAAGCATGTAAGTGGTGTGGCGATGGGATTGATCAAAAAAGAAGACCAATTTGCGGTGTTAACAGATATTTTGGGAGATGAAGATCATTTGGGCGATATGGATTTTAAAGTAACGGGAACCCGTGATGGCATTTGTGGTGTGCAAATGGATATTAAAGTAGATGGTTTAAGTATGGATATTATGCGCCAGGCTTTGGAACAAGCTCGCAAAGGTCGTTTGCATATTCTGGATGCCATGTATGCATGTATGCCTGCTCATAGAGAGGAAGTGAAACCACATGCTCCAAGAATGGTTAAATTAACTATCGATAAAGAATATATCGGAGCCGTAATCGGACCCGGTGGTAAAGTTATTCAGGAAATGCAGCGTGAAACAGGTGCTACCATCAATATTGAAGAAGTTAACAATGTAGGTGAAGTAAGCGTATTCTCTGCGTCGAAAGAAAGTTTGGACAAAGCCGTCAATTGGATCAAGGGATTGATTGCTGTACCAGTAGTAGGGGATACGTACGAAGGTACTGTTAAGAGCATTAAGGAATTCGGTGCTTTTGTAGAATTTTTACCTAAAAAAGAAGGCTTATTGCATATTAGTGAAATCAGCTGGAAACGTTTGGAAACCATGGAAGGGATCTTTAAGGAAGGAGATCGAGTGAAAGTGAAATTATTAGAGGTGGATCAGCGTACCGGCAAGTTTAAACTCAGCCGCAAGGCATTGATGCCAAAGCCTGAAGCACAGGAAAGACCTTAATTTAATCAGATTCATTATATACTCCGGAGATTTTTCTTCGGAGTTTTTTTTAGTGCTAACTTTCAAAAAGGCTATTGCTTTTGTTGAAATAATATAAAAATAACAGGATGAACTATCTCCAATTCGATTTTGACATTCAAGACAATGAACAACAGGAAAAATTGGTTGCGCTGTTATCCGACCAAGGATTCGAAGGTTTTGAAGAAGAGCCGCAGCTTCTAAAGGCATTCATTACTGAACATCTTTTTAAACAAGCTGAATTTGCCGCGGTGATTGAAATGTTTGAAAAACTAGTGTATCAAAAATATACAGTTGAAAACATCAACTGGAATAAGCAATGGGAGGAAGGTTTCCAACCCGTGCTAGTAGATGATTTTGTGGGGATAAGGGCAAGTTTTCATGCTCCTCTTGTGGAGGTGGCACATGAAATCATTATTACCCCTAAAATGAGTTTTGGCACCGGGCACCATGCTACTACCTATTTGATGATTCAGCAGATGCAGGAACTTAATTTTAATGGAAAATCTGTGCTGGATTTTGGAACTGGGACCGGTGTATTGGCAATTTTAGCCAGTAAATTGGGTGCATCCAATGTTTTTGCCATTGACTATGACGAGTGGAGTATTACGAATACTCATGAAAATATCGAACAAAATGGATGTACCAATATCCGCATAGCGCAATTGGATTGTTTGCCGGTTGAAGAAAAATTCGATGTTATTTTGGCCAATATTAATCTGAATGTAATCCTTCCTAATTTAAAATCAATCGTATTAGATTCATTTTCAGGTACTTATATTTTATTGAGTGGGTTTTTAAAAGAGAATGAACCGCTAGTAATTGCATCATTGGCTGAAGCAGGATTGCACTATATTTCCACTTTACAACGGGGCGACTGGATTTTGGTACTGGCAATGATGCCCTAATTGGCAAAACATTAGGATGAATTAAATGTGATGATGAACAAATATCAGGTATATTTGTATTTCGAACCTACTAAAGAAAGAATGAACGAACTACTATTAATCGTATTAGCCTACTTTATCGGATCAATTCCATCTGCTTTAATCATAAGCAAAGTTTTTTTTCATATCGATATTAGAGATTATGGAAGTGGAAACATGGGTGCTACCAATACCTTTCGGGTATTAGGTGCTAAATATGGTACTATTGTAATGGTTTTCGATATCCTAAAAGGAATGGCAGCGGTAGCTTTATACTGTTTTTTACCTCATTACCTTACAGACGAGTGGGATAGAACCAATTTAATGGTAGGTCTAGGGTTAGCTGCTGTAATAGGTCATATATTCCCAATTTTCGCTCAATTTAGGGGTGGAAAAGGGGTTGCCACCTTATTTGGAATGATTTTAACTGTTCAGCCGTTGATAGCAGCAAGTTGTGTGGGAGTTTTTCTACTAGTATTATACCTTACCCGCTATGTTTCATTAAGTTCTATTTTAGCGGGAATTGCACTGCCTATCTGCGTACTTTGGATTTGGAATGACGATGTTCCACTTTATAGAATATTTGCAGTATTAGTGGCCCTACTGATTATACTTACCCATCAAAAAAATATTGTCAAAATTTTAAGGGGTAGTGAAAGTAGAGTACCTATTTTTAAAGCCAGGGATAAACGAAAACTCAATCGGAAATAATTCCCCCAAATCCTGCCATTTTATTAAGTTTTCAGATTCCAGGGGGGTAAATGCTTGTTGCTTTTTTCGTACAACATTTTTCTATCCCAATCTAATTTTTTTGCCCTTTTGTACTAGTTTGAGTCCATTTCAAATAAGTATCCATATTGAACCATCTTAGAAAAGTAAATATTAATAAAATGAAAAAGCTATTTTCTCACCTGATATCTTTATCTTTTTTATATAGTTCCTGTACTACCAATGCTGTTACTGGTAGAAGACAACTCACTATATTACCTGAAAGCCAACTTCAGCAAATGGCACTTTCTGAATATAAATCATTTTTATCCCAAAGCAAGGTCATTGGTTCTGCTGGAAGTAAGGATGCCGAGATGGTACGTAGGGTAGGAAGTCGAATTCAAAATGCCATTACCCAATATTATACCAATAAAGGAAAAGGAAAAATACTAGAAGGGTA
>CANJAW010000300.1:0-4010 GCA_947472215.1 Chitinophagaceae bacterium | reverse complement strand
GTATAGAATTTATCCGCTTATTTTATAATATTTTTTCTACTACCGGCAATGCTCTTGGTTTAAACTTGGCCACTTCGTCGGCAATATGCTTAATATGGTCGGGAGTAGTGCCACAGCAACCACCAACAATATTGAGCCATCCATTCGCAGCCCATTCTTCAATGATATGGGCGGTTTCATGGGGCTGTTCATCATATTCTCCAAATGCATTGGGCAAGCCAGCGTTTGGATAAGCGGAGGTAAAGCAACTGCATATTTGTGCCAATTCCTCTACGTGAGGCCGCATTTCCGCTGCTCCTAGTGCACAGTTTAGTCCCACGCTCAATGGGTTTGCATGCATTACGGATACATAAAAAGCTTCCAATGTTTGTCCACTTAGGGTGCGTCCGCTGGCATCTGTAATGGTACCACTAATCATGATAGGCAATTCTGCCATACCGGTTTCTCTGAAATGTTTTTTGGCTGCATAGATGGCAGCTTTCGCATTGAGGGTATCGAAGATGGTTTCAATCAACAATATATCCACGCCTCCTTCTATCAAACCTTTTATTTGCTCTGTGTATGCAGCGGCCACTTCGTCGAAGGTAACTGCGCGAAAGCCTGGGTTATTTACATCGGGCGACAAGCTCAGTGTTTTATTGAGCGGGCCAATAGCACCTGCTACAAATCTTTGTTTGGAAGGATTTTTGGCAGTGTATTCATCCGCTGCCAATCTTGCACATTTTGCAGAAGCTACATTTAATTCATAGGCCAGTGATTGCATATCGTAATCCGCTTGTGCTATCACAGTGCTGCTGAAGGTATTGGTTTCAATGATGTCGGCGCCAGCTTCAAGATATAATTTGTGTATGCCGGTAATAATATCGGGCTGAGTAATACTCAATAGATCGTTGTTACCCTTAACATCGGTATGCCAATCTTTAAAACGTTCGCCACGATAATCTGCTTCTTCTAGTTTATGGCGCTGAATCATCGTGCCCATAGCACCATCAATGATTAATATTCTTTCGGCAAGAATTTCCTGAATACTTTTTTTCATACTGAATATCCGTCTGGTGGGCGGAGCGTTTTTAAAATGAATCAATCCCTGAATCCGGGTGAATACAAAAGCCGGATAAAAATTACTGAATGGTTTCGGTGTAACTGAGCATTTCAGTAGGCTTACTTATGCCCCTGGTTAATGCTGCTCAATTGGCCAATTATGGTAAAATAATAAACGAGAATCAATCCGGGAGAAAGGCAGTAGAATTGTTTTCGTTTATTAGTTCACGTATAAATGCTTTCAGGCTGAACAATAAACAAATCTGCCTGAGAACCTCGGCAAAAATAAAGCAACTAAGCCGTACTGCAAAATGCGATGGCAGTAAAACGGGCTGTTTTGATCTAGAATGAAGGGTAAGAGGGCAGGTTTACTTAATTTCCGGAAACAATATAGTTTTCAACGGGTATCCGGTTGGAGATGCTTTTAGCGAGTGTCATTTCATCGGCATATTCCAATTCGCCTCCAAAGGCAATGCCTCGGGCAATGGTGGTGATTTTTACAGGCAATCCCTTTAGTTTTTTGCTGATATAATAAATAGTGGTGTCGCCCTGTATATTGGCATTCAGGGCAAAGATGATTTCAGTGATACCTTCATTGGTAATCCTTTGAACTAGGGAGTCAATTGATAATTGCTCCGGCCCCACGCCGTCTAATGGAGAAATAATACCCCCGAGTACGTGATAAACACCATTAAACTGTTGGGTGCTTTCAATGGCAATCACATCGCGGATATTTTCCACCACACAAAGCATACCTTGTTTGCGAGAATAGTTACTACAAATATTACATAGCTCCGTATCAGAAATGTTATGACATCTGCTACAAAATTTGATCTCTTCTCTTAACCTGGAAATAGCTTCGCTGAATTGCGTTACTGCATTGGCTTCCTGTTTAATCAAATGAAGTACTAGTCGCAATGCAGTTTTTTTTCCGATGCCTGGCAATTTGGCAAATTCGGCTACAGCATTTTCTAAAAGCGAAGAAGAAAAAATCATGGAACGAAGTTAACGGATAATTGATAAGTTAGAAACTGATTGTGATATACAATATCTGAATTAATTTAGAATTGAAAAATTGTTACCTAAAATTTGACATCTCGTTCATTGTCCCAATTAGCCTTGATGGTTAATTTACTATCCAGGGTGATGGCTTTTTCAGGCTGTACTTTTTTTGTGTAACTACCTGGGTCCCAGACTCCATTTTTATTAGCATCAAAAAATATCCGCAGTTCATATTCTCCAGGAACAAATAATTTGTCACTCCATTGCGCAGCAGTAATGGGAATAGATTTAAATATTTCCTCACCTTTAACAAATTGCAAAACTGGGTGGATGACCGAAGCAAGGTTACTGAAACGGATTACCAGACTGCCATAAGCGCTTTCCTTTTTTGCAATAAACCGGATGGTATCCTGTTTGGATAATTCAGTTCCGCTTGAATCACTGAATGCATCTTTAAATACCAAAAGTCTGTATTGGGCGCCTTCATTCCATTTTGTTTGAATGGATATATTTTTCTGGGTACTGTCTATTGTTATTTTTGCACCAATTTTATTGAAGTTGGTATCAGTTAAAATTATTTTTTTTGTGTCCATGGTTTTTAATGGACGGTTAATTGACAATACAAAATCGGTGAGTAAATCCTGTTCATTGTTGCTTAAGTTGGTAGTGTATTTTAATTTTTTGTCAAGTTGCCCAGCCGTTTTTCCAGGTACAGCTACAGTTTTTACTATTTTTTTCTCTTCTTTTTCCTCTGCATAGGCATACAACTTGATGGGTAAAAAATTTTCAGCTGCTATTACTGCTGAGTCAGCAAAGGCAAATACTTCAATTTTTGAGTTATAGGTTTTTCCGCCATCGCCATCTTTTAGTGCATAAATTTTGTAGGAACCGGCCGAAAGGTATTTGAAAGCGAAATTTCCGGAACTGTCTAGTTTCGCAATATAATTAGGCTTTCTTTTTTGCACCGAGGAATCATCTGCAGTCCGGTACAACAGAGCAATGATGGTGCTATCTGCTTTACCTGTTTGGGCTATTATTACCCGACCAGTTATTTGTAGTGAATCAATCGTTTTTCCTGTAGAGAATACGTAGCTGAAATTTTTATAAGGGTTGCCCTCATTATTATCCCTGATGGCATTACCGAAATTAATGGTATAGGTGGTGTTGTCGAGCAAGCTGTCTTTTAATTTTACCGTTACTGTTTTTAATTTAAATTCAATGAGCGGGTTGGTTTTTGGAAATGGCGATACCAGTACATTGTTTTGTACATCCTGCACATCTACATACTCATTAAAATTAAGGGTGATTTTATTGCCCGTAAAATTTGTGTTAAGTAATTTAGGATTGGCACTTACCAATATGGGTGGGAGACTATCCCTTGGTCCACCGGTAGGAGATCCAATCTGCGCGCACCCTGTACCTGTGATGGAAATAAAGTAAATGGCAATAATGGCAGCCGTACAATATAGTAATGAGTGAATTTTCATTGATTGATATTATACTGCAAACTTAGGCTGTTTCTTTTGTTTGCAGTAGTTTGAAAATGATAAAATTAGCTTAATGGGCTGGGGCTGGTGGTAGAGCGGCCTTTTAGCTGTGGGAGAACCTATCCTCCCGGTGACTCACCCCTCCCGGTGACTCACCCCCTCCGGTGACTCACCCCCTCCGGTGACTCACCCCTCCCGGTGACTCACCGGAACTTTTTTATTTTATTAAAAGCAACAACATTCACTAGCAAAAATTGTTATTTGCATAAACAGTTACTATGAGTAAGGTCTATAGCATTAAAACAGTACAACAATTACCCATCAGCTTGGAGGAAGCCTGGTTTTTTTTTAGCAGTCCAGCCAACTTAAAAGAGATTACCCCCGATGAATTGGGTTTTAACATTGTATCAAAGCACCATGGAGAAAAAATGTATCCGGGACAAATTATTGAATATAAGGTGAGTCCGGTATTGCATATTC
>CANJAW010000299.1:0-4012 GCA_947472215.1 Chitinophagaceae bacterium | reverse complement strand
TTATAAGATTATTAACAGGATTTCAAACGAATAGTCGTTTTGGTTGAAGCAGTTATCCACTTATTAACAAACAAATGGAAATGCCGTAAAACCAAACAGCAATATAGTTAATTTTACAATATCATTAAAATGATGGTTATAACCAATATGATGAAGCAACTATTTTCCTTGCTACTTTTTGGAGTTTTTTTCTCAAAATCGGCTACCGCACAATTAACCCATAGTTTTACAGACACAGAAAAGAAATTTAAAGAAGCAAGTGATTTATTTGCCAAACAACAGTTCGCGCTTGCGTACCCTTTGTTACAAGCTTTAAAATTTGAATCCGCCAATAGGTTCAATACATCTTCAACCTATTATGTAGACGATGTGAATTATTTTTATATTGTAACTGGATTAAAACTTGACTTGCCAATCGCTGCAGAACAAGCAAATCAATATCTGAACTGGGAAATTAATAAGGCACGAAAAGAACAAATGAGCTATCATTTGGGTAAATATTATTTTTTAAAGGATGAGTTCAGGAAATCTCTTGAAAATTTTGAAGCAGCAGGATTAGATAATTTAAGTAATGATGAAATAGCAAATGCAAAATTTGAAAGGGCATATTGTTACTTTAACCTTAAAAGATTTACAGAAGCCAAGCCATTATTCAATGAAGTACAGCAACTAAGCTCCAGCAAGTATTATATTTCAGCCAACTACTATTATGGATTCATCAGTTATTTTGATCGCCAGTATGAGGAGGCGTTAAAATCATTTAAACTTGTCGAAAAAGTGGAGGAGTATAAAAGAATTGTTCCCTATTACATTGCTGAAATTTATTATTTACAGAACAAGAAGGATTTATCAATTAAATACAGTGAAAGCATTGTTGATAAAAGAGAGTTGTACTACGACAGGGAGTTGAAATTATTGATGGGACAAATTAATTTTGAAAAAGGGTACTATTCTAAGGCACTTCCCTTACTTGAATATTATATCAATAACAGCACTAAAATTAGTAAAGAAATTTTGTATGAGGTGAGTTTTTGTTTATATCAAACAAACCTACTAAATAAAGCTATTGAAGGCTTTAAAAAACTAAGCAATGAAAATGATTCTTTAGGACAAAACAGTATGTATTTGTTAGGCGATTGCTATCTCCGAACCAATCAAAAAACATATGCAAGAAATGCATTTCAGTTTTGTGCATACAATAGCAGTAACAAACAACAACAGCAAATATCACTTTTTAATTATGCTAAACTCAGCTATGAATTAGGTTTTCAAGATGTCGCTTTGAAAGAAATGCGTAAATTCATTGCTGCCTATCCATCATCATCCAATTATACCGAAGCTATTGAAATAGTTGTTAATTTATTGGATCATACCAGCAATTTTAATGATGCATTGATATTGTATGAATCCTTCAAAAATCCTACAGCCATTATGCAAAAGGCCTACCCAAGAATCTTGTATGGTAGAGCGGTTGAATATTTTAATGATCAGCAAATGGGTAAGGCTGATGAATTATTGAGCAAAATATTGTCGTTACCTATTTCAAGCGTTACTCCGTATGCTAATTTCTGGAAAGGCGAAATTGCCTGTCAAAATCAACAGTATGATGAAGCCATTCAATTACTGACTAATTTTTTGAAAAGTGGAGCTGGATCATTGGGAGAGGCCAATCCAATAACAGCGAGGTACAACTTAGGATTTAGTAATATTAAAAAGGAAAATTACAAACAAGCTATTACCTATTTTGAATCAATTGCAAGATCAACTCTTACAGCTAGTCAATTGCAGCAGGATGCATATGTTCGATCAGCCGATTGTTATTTTATGTTGAAAGATTTTGCAAAAGCAAATGGTATTTATGAAGCTATTATCAACAATACTTTACCGCAAAGTGATTACGCAACTTTTCAAAAAGCGCTAATTGCGGGAATTAAGAATTCTGAAAGTAAAGTATCAATTTTAAGAGACTTATCAAGAAAATATCCTCAAAGTAATTTAATACCTGATGCGAACTTAGAAATTGCATCTACCTATATGGCAGATGAAAAATTTTCAGAAGCTATTCCTGTTCTCAATAGCATCATAACTTCCCCTTCGTCTGGAGGATTGAAACCTTCAGCTTACTTGAAACTTGGTTTAAGCTATTATAATTTGAATAATAACAAGCAGGCATTGGTATATTATCAACAATTGATTCAGCAATACCCTCAGTCAGCTGAAGCTGATGAAGGATTGGAAACTATTCGGAATATTTATGTTGAGGAAAACAGAACGGTAGATTATATCGACTTTATGCGTAAAAATGGAAAAAACATTTCTATCAATGAAGCTGATTCTCTAACCTTTACCGCTGCCGAATTGAAATATTCCGCAAATGACTATCCTTCTGCCATTGCTAGCTTAAGCCATTATCTTACAGAATACCCTATCGGAAGTTATTCGCTTACAGCAAATTATTTATTAGGAGATTGTTATTACCAAAACAAGGAATGGGAAAAAGCCTTGCTATCCTATGAATATATTAATGGAAAAGGATATAATAAGTATTTTGAAAATGCCACTTTACTTGCTGAAAGGATCAATTATTTTGAATTAAAAAATTATCTTATCGCAAAAAAATATTTCAATTCCCTACTGCTAACTTCAGTGAGTCAGGATAATTCACTGGAAGCATTGAGAGGTTTGGTTCGCTGCTATTATCAACTAAAAGATTATGCTCTTGCTACGGAGGCTGCGAATAAATTACTTACTCAAAAAGGTATTAGTACCGATGATAAATCAATTGCATTGTTGGTTCTCGGTAAATCTCAACAAGTTAATGAAGATAATAAGTCGGCCATAGTCACTTTTAAATCCTGCTCACTAATTAACAAATCTGCCTGGGGAGCTGAAGCCCGTTACGAACTTGCACATAGCCAGTTTTTATTAGGTAATTATTCAGATGCCGAAAAAGCTGCTTTAGTAACGATAAAAGAAACAGGCAACTATGATTTTTGGTTAACAAGAGCCTATATTTTAATCGGCGACATCTATATGAAGCAAAAAGATTATTTTAATGCCAAAGCAACCTATCAAAGTGTTTTTCAAAATTCGGTTATTATCGAATTAAAAAATGAAGCCAAGCAGAAATTTGAAAAATTAAAAGAGGAAGAAAAAGTAAGTTCAAAAATAAAATGATATTTTTTCTGATTTAATTACTGGTACGGATTCAAAAAACAATTATTTTAATAGAATGTTTATTATGAATATAAAAATAACACTGGTTTGGTTGTTTATTGTAGGTATTAATATCTCTGGATACGCCCAAAAAGATACAACTAAGCAACAAACTATTGATATAACCTCTATCTATAAACCTGTAATAAGGAGTACTCCAAAAGTTAATTTTTCCGCAACTTATCTAACAGCTGATACAACAAAAAATATAGCTACTTATACTATTCCAGCGCTAAATTTATTTTATAAATATCAGCCTGTCACTTTAAAACCTTTGGCTTTAAACAAGGATACTGTTTTGGACCTTGGGTCTAAAAATTTCATCAAAATTGGCTATGGTAATCTTTCTTCTCCTTTTGCCACTGCCAGTCTTAGCATTGGGGATGGCATTAAAAGTTTAGTGAATTTATCTGCCAATTACAATGCATTTAAAGGTGGAATTGTAAATCAAGAATTTGCACAGTTAAATGCAAAACTTAGCGGTAGTATTTTCACCCAATCGAATGAAGTATTTGGAAGTTTTGGAATGAACCAACAAGATTATCATTTATATGGGTATGACCATTCATTCATTAATTTTAGTAAACAAGCTGTTTTGCAACAGTTCAAAGATTTACAATGGATGGTAGGTATTCGCAATAAGATGTCCAATGATCTGGGTATCCATTATGAACCTACAGTACAGTTTTCCATTTTTAATAACCAACTTAAATTCCGGGAAAATTCAGTGAGAATCGAAATTCCAGTAGAAAAGTCAATAGGAGATATTTTTTCGCTTCGTTTTTCAGTTAAGACT
>CANJAW010000298.1:0-4013 GCA_947472215.1 Chitinophagaceae bacterium | reverse complement strand
CATTTTTGAAACTTATGGAAAAAATTACATCACCATCCGCCAATGTTTATCCCACCAAACGGGTATTGCCGACAATCCAAGATTGATTGCTAAACTATTGGAGCGTAGAAAATTTGAATCGCTGGAAGAGGAAGTAAATTCCTTTGCAAAAAAAGAAATCGCAGCAAACCCAGGCACTAGTTTCCTTTACAGTGGCATGGGACTAAATATTGCAGGACGAGTATTGGAAGTCGTTTCCAAAAAAAAGTTTGACCAACTCATCAAACAAAGAATATTTACACCACTAAATATGAGGAACAGCAGTTTTACACCTGAAAATTATGCAATCAATCCATCGGGTGGTGCAACATCTACTGCCGCAGATTACATGAACTTTATGTCGATGCTATTGGCAAAGGGAATGTTTGGGGGTAACCGAATTTTGAGTGAAAATGCTATCCTGCAAATGCAAACCATTCAAACCAAGAATAGTAACAAACTATATAGTCCAAAAGTTGCCGAGGGTTTTGAGTATGGACTCGGTGAATGGATTGAACAAACCGATAGCAAGGGGAATAGCAGGGTAGTCTCCTGCCCTGGACTTTTTGGAACCTGGCCCTATATTGACCTATGCAGAAACTATGCAGCGATTGTATTTGTAAAAAATGTACTTACAGAGGAAAAAAAAGACGTTTATTCCGCTTTAAAGAAAGCAATTGACCAACAACTATCCGGAGAATGCAATGGACTATAACAATATTTACAACGGCTTCAAGTAATTCCAAAAAAATATTCGTTTTGAAAAATAATTAGTAAAAAAAGGATTTTCCCTAATCCAGTAAATTCAATCACCATGGAAGAAAAAATAAAAAAAGCATTGGCTCCAAAAAAAATATTTTACAAAAGAATTTGGAACAATGCAGTATTTGCAACCATCACAATGGGCATCTGCCTTTTGATTGGTGTACTCGGCTATAAGATTACCATTCCCCAGTTTGACTGGTATGACAGCCTGTTAAATGCTTCGATGATTTTGAGTGGGATGGGTCCAATTATTGATGCAGATATTGTTCTTTCCAACAAGGCCAAGGTATTTGCTTCTTTGTATGCTTTGTTTAGCGGTGTTGCCTTTATCAGTACAATAGGTTTATTAATTGCCCCTTTGGCACACCGATTTTTTCACCGATTACATTTGGAAGATCAAGGGCAATGAATAGAATTGAAAAAAATACGCAGCTCATAAAGGAGCTAGCCGGAAAATTTGGCTTTGATCATTGCGGCATTGCAAAAGCGGTAGTTTTAGATGAAGACGCTAGAAGGCTGGAAAGCTGGCTGAATAAAGGCATGCACGGATCCATGCAATACATGGAGAATCATTTTGACATGCGCATCGACCCTTCCAAATTGGTGCCGGGTGCAAAATCAGTCATTACTTTATTACTAAACTATTTCCCAGCCCAGCACCAAAACCCTGACGCTCCTAAAGTTGCCACCTATGCCTATGGCAACGACTATCATGAAGTGATCAGGGAAAAACTAACTGGTTTTTTAGCTGAAATAAAACAATCCATTGGCGAGGTAGTCGGCAGAGGATTTGTAGACAGTGCCCCTGTGCTAGAAAGAAGCTGGGCTCAAAGAACCGGACTTGGCTGGATTGGAAAAAATGGAAATCTCATCAATAAACAAGGTGGCAGTTTTTTTTTCATTGCTACACTAATCATTGACCTCGAGCTGAATTACGATGACCCCTACGCTAAAGACTTCTGTGGCAGTTGTACCAAATGTATTGACAGTTGCCCTACCGACGCGATACTGCCCAATAAGGTAGTGGATGGCAGTAAATGTATTTCCTATTTTACCATTGAACTGAAGGAAACCCTAATACCAGAAACAATGAAGGGCAAATTTGACAATTGGATGTTTGGCTGTGATGTTTGCCAGGATGTATGCCCCTGGAACCGATTTTCAACTCCTACCAGCGAGATCAATTTTACTCCCATCCCTGCAATACTCAACTTTAGCACGAGTGATTGGGAGGAATTGACAGAAGAAAGTTTCAAAACAATTTTCAAAAATTCTCCACTCAAGAGAAGCAAATTTGCCGGCATCAAAAGAAACCTTCATTTCATCGAAAATGGCCGGTAAGGAATTCGCTTTCCTAACCATCAATTTATCGGGTTTTGTCTTTGCTTTCTGTTGATTTTAACAGCGGCCACCTAGTTGCCAAAACCTCACCAAAGCATATATTAAAAAACGAGATGACATCTCTTAAAAAAGATGTCATCTCGTTTTTTGATTTGTTGTTCAATAATCCAAAAATCGGACAAGTTTTTAAAATATTATTTTTATAAAAACGATTAAAGTTTCAGTAATTTCGTCTTATTATAAATTTCCAAAATATCAATGCTATTATATATTTCAATTTTAACGTTCGTCCTATCGGCCATACTGGCATTTTATAACTGGAAGTCCAATAAGAATGCGCTTTATCTTTCATTGTTTTTTATTATCCTTTCAACTTACAGTATTACGCACTATTTTTCCCTTTATGGAAAATCTTCGTTATGGCTGGCCATTTTCTATTATCATTTCTCACCATTATGGCTGCTGCTGGGACCGCTGCTTTATTTTTATGTAAATGGCACCCTATCCGATCGGCAAGGGTTGAGATGGAAAGATGCCTGGCATTTTATTCCAGCTATTATTCATTTAGTTAATATATCTCCCTATTATTTAATTTCTTTTTCATATAAGATCCATTTGGCGGAAGCGATCATTACTAATTTGGATGTAATGAAAAATCTATCGTTCAATTTATTTTATTCAGCAAAACTGGCTTTTATTGCACGTCCTCTTTTTCTGCTTGCCTATGTGATATACGCATTCAAAATTCTTTGGAGCTACAATCCAAACAAATTAAAAAATTCAACCATTCTTTTTAAGCAATATCTAATCACTTATCGATGGTTGTTTTTACTGTTGACTACCGTTTTGATTATTACCGCAAACTTTGTTTTAATATATTCTAAACTAATTTCTCAAACGGGTGCAATCGGAGTAAGCTCGTTAAATATAACTATGCATTATATTACCGGAATCGTTTTTTTTGCCCTGATTGGAAGTTTGCTCCTTTTTCCGCAGATTCTATATGGCATTCCAATATCTCAGCAGTCAGATTATCCGCTTAAAAAAACTTTGCCCAATAATAGTAAGGCCAGCTCAGTAAAAGAGGACATAATAAAAGATTCGGAGAAGGAGGAGCCTTTTAATGAGTTGGCTTTACTTATTAAAAATTATATGGAGAATGAAAAGCCCTATCTCGATACCAACTTTTCTATTACCAGCCTCTCCAACACACTAAAAGCACCCCAACACCATATATTATATTGCTTCAACAATATTTTAAAATTGAAGTTTACAGATTTTCGAACCAGCTTACGCATTGACTATGCCAAAGAGATTCTCCTTAAAGGGGAGGGCACACAGTTATCAATGGAAGGGGTTTCTTTTAAATCAGGCTTCAGCTCTCGCTCCAGTTTTTATATTGCCTTTAAAGCGGCCACGGGTTTTACGCCTGGTGAGTTCATTCTCAACCACGAAGGTAAGCCTATCCTCTAGCTATCATTGCGCTTGTAATTCGCAATCTCATATTACAATAAATTCCATTTTCCAAAATAGTATTCGAGTACAAAATCAGCGCGATTTCATTTTTGCAATTCCTATTATCTTCTCCTTTAGCTCAAGATATCCTATTGAATAAAATTTTGAATCACCGAAATCCAAATGCATCCGGGGGATGAGCAACTGTGACAATCGGCAATGTAAATGCAACTTTGGCAGTAACGACTTTTATTACTTCGTATAATTAAAAAAAGAAATACGGCTTCTAATTATATCGACTTTACCATTAACCTTGTATTAATTTCTAAAAACAAGACAGGTATCCTACAATCCTTGATGAAATTATCTAGTGATCTGTCTATGTTCGCCGCAGATTAAATGAATTCAATCCATCCGTCATTTTGTCTACGAAT
>CANJAW010000297.1:0-4020 GCA_947472215.1 Chitinophagaceae bacterium | reverse complement strand
TTCCCAGCAACGTCTCCATAGCAAACCCTTCCCTTCGCAATCCTGCTTCCATGGGACGTTGCGTCGATAAAAGGCTTAATTTTTCTACTTGAAAGTGTACAAGAATTCAACGCAACGTCCCCGACTGTAGGAATTGAATTCGGTGAATTTACACGGGAGACGTTGCTGGAAAATGGGGGCTAGTGAATGGTGAATGGGCAATTGTCAATGGTGAATGGTGAATGGGCATTCATTTTACCGCGTCTAAAAAACAATAGAGTACTCAGCCATCACATTATCAGCTATCCATTACTCAGTTATCCATTACTCATCCCCTCTTCTAAATTCACCCCCTTCGCCTCCGCAGCCGGCGGGGCTGCGTAACTGCAACGCCGCTGCTTTTGCTTCTTTTTTATCCCGATTGTTTCGGGATAAAATACCGACTCCGTCGGTACCGAACCAAAAGAGGCGGCTTATGCAGTTACTGGTTTAAATTTGGACAAGGGGATTTGGTAAATGGGCAATTGTCAATGGTGAATTGTGAATGGGCAATCATTTTACCGCATCCAAAAAACAATAGAGTATTCAGCCATCACATTATCAGTTATCCATTACTCAGTTATCAGTTATCCAGTTATCAATTAAGAACTTTCAGTTTTCAGTTTACTTACTCATAAATGTCTTTTCTATGCCCCAGCGTAACCACATCTACAATTAAGTCAGTATCAAAAATCTCATAAATAATTCGATAATTTCCTGCTCTGATCCGAAAACCATCTCTACCCTTCAGTTTTATGTAACCCTGAGGCCTTGGATTATTTCCTAAATCCTTAATAGCTTCAAGTATTGGTTGGGCAATGGTGAATGATAGTTTGTCTAACTGCTTTTTGGCTCTGCCGGAAAGAAAAACCTTATATTCAGGCATGATTGGTTTCTCTTTGTTTGAGGTAATCAGCCAATAAAATACGCTCTCCGGCATCTTCTTTTTTAGCCTCGTCATACAGTTTCACCTCTTCATTTCTTTCCAATTCCTCCATAATACTATCAAACTCATCGGCAGGAAGTACCACCAATGATTTTTTGCCATTGGCATCTGTTATATATTGGGGATGTATTGTCAACATTGGTTGATATTAATTTGAATTGATATGTTTAACCATTACCCAAAAGTACAAATAAATTTGTTGGTACATTGGAATGGTGAATGGGCAATCATTTTACCGCAACCAAAAAAAAATAGAGTACTCAGCCATCACATTATCAGTTATCCATTACTCAGTTATCAGTTATCCAGTTATCCATTAGTCAGTTATCAATTAAGAACTTTCAGTTTTCAGTTAACCAGTTTTCAATTCAATAAAGTCGCTCCTCCTTATCCACCAGCTTGCCATCGCTTTTTATGTTTAAGCTGCCGTTTTCGGTTTTATCGAGTTCTTCGTATACTGAATTATTGCTTTTGAACTCAGGCACCAACTGCTTCATTTTTACAACTACCTGCCGGTCGTTGAAGCCACTGCTTAAATGAATCAGTTCATCGACATCTTCCTTCACTTTCGCAAAGCAATATTCTCGCACTTTTGCCACCATGATTTTTTCGTGGTGCGTAGCCACTGTTAATTCACTGTCATTTAATAATTCTTCATAGAGTTTTTCGCCAGGGCGTAAACCGCTATATTCAATGGCGATATCCTGGTTGGGGATGAGCCCCGAGAGGCGAATCATTTTTTTTGCTAGCTCCACAATGCGCACACTTTTTCCCATATCGAATATAAAGATTTCCCCTCCTTTACCCATGGAGCCAGCCTCCAGTACCAGGCGGCATGCCTCCGGTATGGTCATAAAATAACGGGTTATTTCCGGATGGGTTACGGTAATTGGCCCTCCTCTCTCAATCTGGGCCTTAAAGCGCGGGATTACCGAGCCATTCGAACCCAATACATTGCCGAAGCGGGTGGTGACAAATTTTGTAGCTTGTTTTACCTGTCCATTTTGATGTGCCTCATGATTTATTAACTGACTATTGCTTTGGTGGTGATGATTAAATAAGGATTGAACATAGATCTCCGCAATTCTTTTGGTAGCACCCATCACATTGGAAGGGTTGACCGCCTTATCGGTGGATATCATCACAAATTTTTCAACACTGTATTTTATAGATAGGTCGGCAAGCACTTTTGTGCCAAGTACATTGGTGCGCACCCCTTCGGCAGGACTATGTTCGATCAAGGGTACATGCTTGTAAGCGGCGGCGTGGTATACATAATGCGGCTTATAGTTCTTAAAAAGTTGTTCCATGCGGGCATCATCTCTTATATCTCCGATAAAGGGGTGGAAAGTGCCATTAGGATAAGATTCCATTAGCTCCATATGGATATCATATAAAGGCGTTTCAGCTTGGTCGCAAAGGATAATCATTTGCGGAATAAACTTATTCAACTGCCGTACAATCTCGCTACCGATAGACCCTGCCGCACCAGTTACCAATATTCTTTTTCCTACCAACTGCTTGTTGATGGCCTCATTATTAATTTGAATGGGCAAGCGCTCCAGCAGGTCCTCAATATTGATTTCCTTAATTTGCTTGGAATTAATCTGTCCATTGATCCAACTTTCCACAGGTGGCAAGGTAAGTACCTTTATATTACGCTGCAGACAAAGGTCAACGATCCGCTCCTTTTTTTCGGGGGGGATATTTTGGCTGGCAATGATGATATCATCAATTTGATCGCCTAAAATCAACCATTCCAGCTCACTAGTTGCAAAAATTTTTATGCCGTCGATTACCTTATTTGCCTTTCGCTCATCGTCATCTATAAAAGCTACCAGGCTCATCGATACTTTGGGATCGTGCTCCAACGTTCGTTTGGCGGCAATGCCTACTTCCCCCGCCCCATATATAATGACTCTTCGTTTATTTGAATTGATATTTTTAATGTACAAAAAGAAGTATTTAATTGCCACCCGATAGGTAATCAATACCAGAAAACTGCAGAGTCCATTAATTATTAAAACCGAATTGGAAATAACCAATTGCTTGCCAAAACTGATTGAAAGGAGTTTGATCATGAAAAAAGCGGCATTGCTCAATAAAATAGCCAATAAAATGTGGAGCATGTCCTGGGCACTGGTGTAGCGGATAATACCCGAATAGGTTTTAAGGATAAAAAATACAGCCGAATTAATCAACACAAATACCAGCATATTGATATACAATTGATCAAAAGCTATCAGAGGCAAATCAAAATTGTAACCAATGATATAGGCAATGCCTAAGGAGAAAGCACAACTAGACAAATCCAATAAAAAAATTATCCAACGGGGAACTATTTTTAAGTGTTTAAACATGTAGGGAGGTTAAGGGGTAAAATTATACTTTTTTATAATACTAACAAAAAATCTTGCCTTTTTAATGGCCTAAGCCAAAATCAGTAAGATATACCCCACCACCCCGACAGCGGCTCCCAGCACTGTCGGCGGTTAAAAAGGGACTATGAATTCAATCAGTTTATGGTCACTCCCCTTCGTAAGAACTCCCAGCCCTGTCGGCGGTTAAAAAGGGACTATGAATTCAATCAGTTTATGGTCACTCCCCTTCGTCTAGTCTTAAGCCCTGTCGGCGGTTAATAAGGGACTATCAATTCAGTCTGGTTTGCCATTCCTCTTCGTCAGAACTCCCAGCCCTGTCGGCGGTTAATAAAGGACAATCAATTATGCGTGGATTTTCCACTAGTTATATTTATTTTCTTGAGGATGAATTAGACTGAGAAGTAATTAGTGTGGACCAAGACCTGCTTTCATTATAAACCATTGAATATCAATTATTTAAAAGGCCGTGCGCGTTGTATCATTTACCCTAAAAAATAATTTTTTAACCCGTACTAAATTAGGTTAAAAAGTGAGTACGGGCTTGATGTTTTTGCCAATAATACTGGAGGTTAAAATTGAGTCGTAGTAAATACTTTAGTTGCAACATTTACATTTGACTACGCACTATACAACACTTTTTTTATCCCAAAAATGTCCTTATTTCAGGAAATACTA
>CANJAW010000296.1:0-4035 GCA_947472215.1 Chitinophagaceae bacterium | reverse complement strand
TGTACATCCCGCTCTAATCAATGCCACCCGCGTATCGGACATCGTTTTAAAAAAAGATGTTTTACTTAGCTTTCCGTATCACTCCTATGACAGTGTAACCGATTTGCTTAGGGAAGCAGCCATAGACCCACAAGTCACTAGTATCAAAATTACTTGTTACCGACTTGCACCCCGATCCAAAATAATTAATGCCATAACCAATGCGGTTCGAAATGGTAAACAGGTGACGGCAGTGATTGAACTAAGGGCAAGGTTTGACGAAGAAGCTAACCTAGAATGGAAAGAAGAATTGGAGGAAGCAGGTGTTAAAGTGCTGATAGGTGTTCCCAATATGAAAGTGCACTGTAAAATTTGCCTTATAAAAAAAGTAATCAACAATAAAACGCTTCACTACGGATTTGTAAGTACCGGCAACTTAAATGAACGCACTGCCAAAATATACGGAGATCATTGCCTGCTTACTGCAGACAAGAATATCATGGCAGATGTAATCCGTGTTTTTCATTATTTAGAACAACCGAAAACAAGGATAAGTTTTTTAAGCGCCTGCAAAACACTATTGGTAAGTCCTACCAACATGCGGAATCAACTGATGCAGCTAATCGCGAAAGAAATAAAATATGCCAAATCAGGAAAATATGCAGCCATCCTGCTGAAAGTAAATTCACTCAGTGATGAGTCATTAATTGAAAAATTGTATGAAGCTGCAAAAGCCGGCGTAGAAATTAAAATAGTGGTGAGGGGCATATTTTGTATGTTAACAGATAATAAACAGTATCTACATCCTGTTCAGGCAATCAGTATCGTGGATGAATACCTCGAACATGCCAGGATAATGCTTTTTCATAATAATGGAGATGAAAAAGTATTTATTTCCTCAGCAGATTGGATGGTTAGAAATATTGACCACCGCATAGAAGTCGCTTGTCCCATATTCAATAAATCAATCCAGCAGGAATTGAAGGATATTTTACAGATCCAATTGTCGGACAATATCAAGGCGCGAAAATTGGACAACCTGCTTTCCAACCAATATGTGAATCCAAGAAATACAAAGAAAATTCGTTCGCAGGTAGAAACCTACAATTATTTAAACCGTAAACTGAGTAATTAACAATATGAGATTAGCAGCAATCGATATCGGCAGTAATGCGGCAAGACTGTTAATCACAGAAGTATCGATTGACGAAAAAGGTGCCACCAATTTTAATAAACTCAATTTAGTAAGGGTACCCTTGCGACTAGGTTTTGATGTATTTGAATTTGGAATTATTTCAAAGCCAAAAATAGGAATGGTGCTACAAACCATGAAAGCCTATAAACATTTATGCAATGCCTATAATGTTACCTTTATCAAAGCCTGTGCCACCAGCGCAATGAGAGATGCGAAAAATTCGGCAGACATTATCCGAAAAGTTAAACTGGAAACTGAAATCGAAATCGAGGTGATATCTGGTGACTTTGAAGCCGGATTGATTTATGAAAACCATGTGGCAGAGAATATGGACAAGGACCATAGCTACCTGTACATTGATGTAGGAGGCGGTAGTACTGAAATTTCTTTCTTTAGCAACGGAATTCTTATCTACAAAAAATCATTCAACATCGGTACTATCCGGCTACTTAAAAATATGGTAACCGACAAGGATTGGGATGAAATGAAAGACGTTTTGCGAAATGTAATCAAAGGTCAAAAAGAAGTTGTAGCAATTGGCAGCGGGGGAAATATCAACAAGGTTTTTTCAATGAGCAAACGAAAAGATGGCAAACCGCTTACCCTCGAGCTATTAAGGGATTATTACAAGGAACTAAGCAGTGTTAATTTATCTGACAGAACCTTAAAGTATAATCTAAGAGCCGATAGGGCCGACGTAATAGTCCCGGCCATACTGATTTACATTAACGTGATGCGATGGGCCGGTGCCGACCAAATTTATGTTCCAAAGATTGGTTTGGCCGATGGATTAGTAAAACATTTGTGGGAAGAAGTAAAAGATGAATACCAAGAAAAAGAATAATTATTATTGGATTGATAACGAAAAAATACCCAGAAAAATACCTTGTCGCTTTGCAGCAATTTAAAAATACTTACCCGTTAATAATACAAAATAACCCTTTATGTCAACTCCAGCAGTAGCCTATAAAAAAGTAACGACTCATACCATTCAAAAAATGAAAATCGCTGGGGAAAAAATCTCCATGATTACTGCCTATGATTATTCTTTTGCAAAAATATTTGATGCAGCTGGCATTGACATCATTCTCGTAGGCGATAGTGCTAGTAATGTGATGGCCGGCCATGTTACTACCCTACCGATTACCTTAGACCAGATGATTTACCATGCCCAAAGCGTAGTTAGAGCACACCAGAGAAGCCTAATCGTAGTAGATATCCCCTTCGGATATTACCAATCTAATTCTGAAATAGCACTAGCTTCCGCAATAAGAATAATGAAAGAAAGTGGTGGACATACCGTAAAACTAGAAGGAGGCGAAGAAGTAATCGATTCAGTAAAAAAAATTGTTCGTGCAGGTGTTCCCGTTATGGGACACCTTGGGTTAACTCCCCAATCAATCAATAAATTTGGCACCTATACAGTAAGAGCCACTGAAGAAGTGGAAGCAGATAAACTAAGAAAAGATGCGCTGCTTTTACAGGAGGCAGGATGCTTTGCGATTGTATTGGAGAAAATCCCCGCCTCCCTTACAAAAGAAGTGACAGATAGTTTATCGATTCCTACCATTGGTATCGGAGCAGGAGGCGATTGTGATGGTCAGGTACTGGTAATGCATGATTTACTAGGAATCAACACAGATTTTACTCCACGTTTTTTAAGAAAATACCTAAACCTACATGAACAAATATCCACTGCCGTTAAACAGTACATACAAGATGTAAAAACGAAGGACTTTCCCAATGAATTGGAACAGTACTAGCGGTGCGCTTTGGTGAATGGGCAATGGTGAATGGTGAAACATAGTCCATCCCTGCTAATGCATTGCAAGGCCCAGGGGCCTCTCACCTGATGAAATGGATTTTTTCTATTACCTTTTTGCAGGATTTCGAAAAACGGAACTTTGGTAAATTTTTGAATTAAAAAATACCATTCTTCCCTATTTTTGCTGCTCCTTAAAGATATTCTATGCGAAAAGCCCTTTTTATAGTTTGTATTGTTTTATCAATAAACGCCTTCGCACAAAATCCACTCAATCTAGACCCTGTAACCCTTACTACCACTAGAGCCCCTCAAAAGACAAGTGAAACTGGCAGAAGCATAACCGTGGTAGATGGCAGCCTTTTCAAGCAATTACCCGTACTCTCAATCGATGAGTTGTTGAAATATGTTCCTGGTGTGGAAGTTCAATCACGAGGCCCAATGGGAGCACAAAGCGATATTGTAATGAGAGGAGGCACTTTTCAACAAGTATTGGTATTGGTGGATGGAATTAAATCAAATGACCCAATTACAGGTCACTTTTCTTCCTATATCCCAATCGCTCCCTCCGAAATTGATCGCATCGAGGTATTACGTGGCCCTGCAGCAGCCATCTATGGAGCAGAAGCTGTTGGTGGAGTTATCAATGTAATTACAAAAACTTTCAACCAATTTAAAAAAGAAAAGAATACCAATGCAAAAATAGGAGTAGCCCTGGGAGAATATGGATTGATGAATGTCAATGCTGGCTTTCACAATTCCGGACCCAAAATAAACACGGCAATGGGTATATTGAGTAACAATAGTTCCGGACAGCTTTTAAGAGGAGCAACCAGAGGGTACCTTTACAACCAGACTGTAAGTGGTTCTGTTGCATATATGATGAAATGCGATTGGCAGTTATCACTCAGAAGCAGTTACGATAGCAGGGATTTTGCCGCGCAAAACTTCTACACTACTTATAAATCTGATACCGCCACAGAAAAAGTAAACACCTGGTGGAATCAACTACAATTGAAACAGCAAAAAGGAAAATATAGCCAGCAAGTGGACCTGCTTTATAAACAAACCTTCGATCATTATTTATTCAACCCCCGTT
>CANJAW010000295.1:0-4046 GCA_947472215.1 Chitinophagaceae bacterium | reverse complement strand
TTTGGCAACTACATACCATACGTAGTAGAAACCTCTGTCGGTCTGGATAGGTTATTTTTGACCATCATCAGCCTGGCTTATGCCAACGAAAAATGGACAAAAGAAGATGGCACAGAAGACAGCCGCGTAGTATTACGCATCCCTGCAAAAATTGCTCCCACCAAGCTTGCCATTTTACCATTGCTTAAAAAAGATGGTCTTCCTGAAATAGCAAGAGAACTGATGAATGAATGCAAGGGAAGCTTTATGTGTTTTTACGAAGAGAAGGATGCTATCGGCAAACGCTACAGACGAATGGATGCAGTAGGAACCCCATTTTGTGTAACCATCGATCACCAGACAAAAGAAGATAGCACAGTCACCATTCGATACAGGGACACCATGGTTCAAGAGAGAATTGGATTGTCAGAGGTGAAAAAACTAGTAATGGAAAAGATCAGTTAATTTACCCGATCCTATTCAAAATAAGGTATCTCATCATGGCTCACCAATTCTTTTTGCTGCCAATAGGCGAGTGTTACCACATGCCCATCTGGGGTATGTAACAATCTTCCAAAAATGGCATTTATAGGATTGAATGTATAGTCAGATACGCCGACTGTACTATCAGCTGAAATGACAGGTGGTAATGGCGCTTGCTCAGCTTCTGTTTCACTCAACACAGGTGCAGGTGCCGCTTTGGGGGGAGGAGAAGGGACAACCACCACAGTAAATTTATTATACTCCAACAGTTTTTTTAAAAATTCAACTCTTGCTGGGGATACATTTTTTTCTACGATAGCACATTTCACTCCGTCCAGTTCTTCAAATTCGTGATTCTTATTGATTGCCATATGCTTTTTGTTAAATAGAAAGAGAACTAATATAATCGTACACCCAACTTAGTATTCCCAGCAGTACGATACCGGTACCACAAATAATCATCCCTAGTTTGGTGGAGAAATCCAAATTGATTTTTCCAATAGGTTGTTCATTGGTATCCATAAAGACCGACCTTATTACCCGAAGATAATAATACAGGGAAATAATCATATTGAGTGCCGCCACTGTAATGAAAAGATAATTTCCTCTAGAAGCACCCGCAGTAATTAAAAATAATTTTCCAAAAAAACCGGCAGTAGGTGGAATTCCCGCCAAAGAGAAAAGCGCCAGCGCGAGTACCCAGCTAATAAAAGGATTGGTCTGGTACAAACCCCTGTACTCTTCGATGCGTTCTTTTCCGCAATGCTGGGATATGGCACCCGCCACTCCAAATGCCGCCAGATTAGAAAAAACGTACACCAATACAAAGTATACTACTGAAGCCGTGCCCTCAATCGAATTACTACTAATACCCACCAAAATAAAACCCACTTGTGCAATAGATGAAAAAGCAAGAAAACGCTTGATGTTTTGCTGCCTTAATGCAAACAGGTTGCCCACAATCATGGTGATAATTGATAAAAGTACCACCATATTGTACCAAAGCTCGTGCATGGGTGCAAATACTTTATACAGGGTAGTAAGCAAAATAAATGCGACAGACCCTTTTGATATCACTGACAAAAAAGAAGTTACTGCAACAGGTGAACCTTCATATACATCAGCGGTCCATAAATGAAAAGGAACGATGGACAACTTAAATGCAAAGGCAGTAAATAAAAATACAAAGGCAAGGATTTGCAGACCAGTTCCATCCAATAAGGCGGGTATTTCAGCAAAATTGATAGTGCCCGTAGCTCCATAAATTAATGAAATGCCAAACAATAAAACACCAGAAGACAATGCGGAGGACAAGATCATTTTCATAGATGCTTCGGAGGATATTTTTTTATGCAGATCGAAATTAGCCATCGCAGCAACTGGGATGGTAGCCAGCTCTAATGATAAATAAAACATGAGCAAACTTCCACTCGAAATCATAAAGAACATTCCAAGAACTGCCGATAAAAGCAATATAAAAAACTCTGGCAGGTGTTCACTCTTTTTCAACCAATCTGAAAACAATAATGAGATCAGATAAATTCCCAAGCTGAGAATACTTTTTTGAAAGACTATTAATCCATTGGTAGTATACATACCACCAAACAAACTGCCATTTTCAATAAAGAAAAATCCGAAAATAAAATTTCCCAATAATAATAGTTGAGTCAGCGCCAAAAAACGATCGTTTTTCATCTCCGTCCCTACTTTTATAATCAGCAGCAAGAATAGAATGAAAGCAAGCGCTAGCTCAGATTTCATTAAAAGTAAAAAGTCGTTCAACATATATTTTCAGATTAGCAATTTGGTATACCGGATCTTCTTTACCTTCTCTACCCGGCAGTACCCATTGTTTAATTACCTAAATTATTTACCCGCTAATTTTTGCATTATGATATCCGCAGCCGGTGTTACCAGATCATTTAACCAAAACGGAGCAACCCCAATTGCAACGATTCCTGCAATCAATATAATGGCAGCTAATTTTTCATTCCACTTAGCATCTCCTACTGAAAGATATCCTTCCTTTATGGGTCCCATAGCTGTTTGGCCGATGGCCCTTAATATATACACCGCCGTTACTACAATCGACATACAAGCTGCAATGGTTGCCATTCGATGAAATGGATCGGGATTTTGCCAAGATCCCATAAAAACTGTCATCTCAGCAACAAAGCCGCTTAAGCCAGGAAGGCCCAGTGAACAAAGTCCTACAATAAACAATACAGTAGTGATAAAGGGCATTACTTTTATCAAGCCCCCCATTTCATCTACCTGCCTCGTATGGGTACGTTCGTAAATCATCCCAATTACTGCAAAGAAAAGGGCAGTCATTAAACCATGAGAAACCATTTGCATCACAGCCCCGGCCATGGCTGTTTTGGTTAACATGCCAATACCCAACAAAACAAAGCCACAATGACTAACAGATGAATACGCATTGATATATTTCAAGTCCTTCTGCATCATGGTAGCAAATGCTCCGTATAAAATTGCAATGGTAGAAAGAACAATAATCACATTGGCATATTCCTTAGCACCATCAGGTAAAATATAAGTAGCTACTCTCAAGCAGCCATATCCACCTAGTTTCATAGAGATACCTGCCAAAAACATCGACCCGGCAGTAGGGGCAGATGAGTGTCCATCAGGTACCCAGGTATGGAAAGGAAACAATGCCGTAAAAACGCCAAATCCAACAAATAACAAGGGGAAACAAATTTTCTGAACTGCTAAAGGAATGTGCATTTTAGAAAGTAACAACAAGTCGAAAGTGTTATCAGTGCCCCCAAAATAAACGCCTAATAAGCCTACCAACACCAATGCAGAACCGCCCATTAACATTAGGGCTAGCTTATTGGCGGCATATTCCTTTTTGCCACTTCCCCAAATACCAATTAGCAGGTATTTTGGAATGACCGCAATTTCAAGAAAGAAAAAAAGAATAAAAAGATCAAGCGACATAAAAAAACCATAGGCGCCCAAACTCAAAAGAATAAGTAGAAAATAAAACTCCTTAGTCATTTTTGTTACATTCCAAGAAATGAGCACCCCTGCGATTACAACAAAAGCGGTTAACAAAATCATGGCCACCGAAATTCCATCAACCCCCAAATGAAAACTGATATGCCAAGTAGGGAACCATTTGTATTGAAGTTCAAAAAGCATCTGTGCGTTGTTACCACCTGCCCTTTCTTTCCGAAAGGCAAATAGCAAAACAAAAGCCAGAAGAAATTGAGCCGATGCACCCATCAATGCGGTCCACTTCACTTGAGTGTCATTCCGCATCAGCAGAATAGCAAGTGCCGTTAGCAGTGGTAACAGTATCAGTAAGGTTAAATTCATGTAGTTGTTTGTAAATATGTTTGTTAAACTATTTTTTTTCTAGTGTATTGCAAATATTAATTAATCATTTTTATAACTCTATTAAACATGTTTATCTCCATACATAAATAAACAATATTGCAAGGCCAATTACACCGGCTAAAAAGTAAATGGCATACTGCTGTACTTTGCCAGATTGAAAACCCTTAATTTTTTCTGAAATAAACAGCGTTGAATTTCCTGTTGCATTCACCAAACCA
>CANJAW010000294.1:0-4057 GCA_947472215.1 Chitinophagaceae bacterium | reverse complement strand
TAGTTGCCGAAACCAACGCTACCCGAGTAAAAGTTCGACCGGCTGTATTTTTAAATCTACTACTATCAACCAAAAGCAACTGGCTCTATCCATTTTTGCAGCTAGGGGTAACCACGGGAGCCAATGATTTTTTGCTGCCTTTAGGGGCAGGCATGGTAGTAGCAAATAATTTATCCATTAGCGGCGGGTCTGTATTCGGCCTTAGAAAGGAGTTGACCAATCTGCGGGTAACTGGCCCAGTTAAAGATGCCGTGGCATTAAAAAATGATTTGTCTAACCAATGGTTTTCTTCATGGTATTTTTCAGTCAATTATAATTTTTTCAAGTAATTGGTTAAGTAAAATTTCGCTTGGTAACCTACTTAATTCGGATTACTTTTTTTCAATCAAGGCAGGCTGATGGCTGGTTATTTATATTCGATTGAAAGCCCTTTTTCTGATTTATTGGCAATTCAATGCGTTGATAATGTGCGGGAAGAAAACCCTTTGCTATTTTGTGATAGTTCTACTTAGTCAAAGGGGTGCCATGCATTAATACAGATTAAAATCTGACGTTGGTGAAGACCGGTTTGATAAAATCGCTACTTTTGATAAGCTATATGCTAAAAATAAAAAGATTTCCCTGGTACATAGGGTGGGTTAATTTCTTTTGATATGCCTACTAATATTCCGATAGACGAAGCTGCTTTTGAAGTGTTATTTAAGGAACATTTTATACCGCTATGCTCATGGTGTCAGTACAAATTCAACTTTGAATTGGAGGATGCCAAGGATGCCGTTCACAGCGGTTTTACAAAACTTTGGGAAAACCGAAACAATCTATCCGCAGACCTATCCGTAAAATCGTATTTATATACAATAGTGAACAACCTGAGTGTTGACTTGCTTCGCCATGAAAAGGTTAAACAGCGCCATAGAATGTTCGTAAATCAACCCATTGTTGCGATTGCCGACAACGAAGCGTTTGATCAGCTTGACCTGAAAAGAATGGCTGCCAGCATTGATCAAGCAATTTCAGACCTCCCCGAACAGATGCGCCGGATATTTGAACTCAGTCGAAACGGGGGGTTAAAGTATGCGGAAATCTCCGTCCAGTTGAATATTTCCTTAAAAACAGTGGAAACCCAAATGAGCAGGGCCCTAGCTAAACTGCGCAAGCAACTGAGTGAATACCTGCCAATCCTGCCTTGGGTTATTATTTCAATAATAAACTTTTTTGAGTTGTAGGGGTAAACTTCCTTTTAATCGTATTAATAATTATAACATGGAACAGGAGCATCAATATGACGAGATTTTAGTAAAGTATTTGTTGAACGAATGCAACGCAGCACAAAGGGACTTTGTTGAAAAGTGGATAGGGGAAGCTGACAATAACCGGTTGTATTTTTTACAGCTGGCGAAGACATTACAGCTTATTTCGATAAAAGAAAATATTGGAACTATCGATTTAAATGAGGAGTGGGCCAACTTTCAGCTGTTAAAGGATCGTACATCCCATGCTTTGTCAATTACTGACACACCAGCAGGTGATGACACTATATCGGACAGTAGCAGCAAAAAGGGAAGCCAACTGATCAGATATTTAATGCGCACTGCAGTAGCTGCGGCTGTTATATCAGTTGTTTTTCTTGGGGTATGGTTAAAAAACAAAATGAGCGAGCAAACTGCCATTGTTGCCAGCAACAGTAAAAATAGTTCAAACGTCACCGTTATTGCACCTAGGATGAAGTTGTATGAAAATAATACTTCAGGATCAAACAAGACGGTTTCTTTGCCTGATGGATCGGATGTAGTGCTTTATAATAATAGTGAACTCACCTATCAGGAACCGGCGGAAGGGAGAAGACGCGAAATTTGGATTAGTGGAAAGGCAGATTTCAAGGTTGCGAAAGATAAAACCCGTCCATTTTTGGTTTTTAGCGGCGACATTTTTACTACTGCTTTAGGGACAAGGTTTTTGGTAACAGCCCTCCCAAATGCAAAACAATATACTATAAGATTATTCGAGGGGAGGGTAGTGATAAGGTCGGGTAAGGTTGGCAGTAATAAAGCATTGAATGATCAATACCTCGTTCCGGGACAGGAACTGGTTTACAATGTATTGGATAGAAGCGGACTGGTGAGGCGATTTGAAACGGGAAGAGCGGCGGATAAAAAAACGGAACTTCAATCGGCAGAAAACCCGGTGATTCCGAATTATAAAAATCAGTCTTGGTTCATGTTTAACAACCAGTCACTAGGTTCAACTTTTGATGCGCTTGCCGAAATGTATGGGGTTACAATTACCTATTCAAAAACTGACCTTAACAAGTTATATTTCATCGGGTCTTTTGAAAAATCGGATTCATTGGATTTTATCTTGAAACAGATTGCTGCAATCAATAACCTAGAAATAATCAAGGAAAGAAGTGGCTTCAGCGTTAGAAAAAAATAGCCACCACCTAAAACTGATTTTATTGCAAGGGAAATTGATTAGTAATTCAGCCAAACTGGCCAATCAATTGCTATAGGGAACCTAAATCTTTTAGGTCAAGGGTTAAGCCTTGTCCGAAACGTCCTACAAAAATTGCTGCCGGGTATTTAATTTTTAAAAATTTCAACCGATATCTTATCTGATTGCAGCTTTTGATTCTATCTACAGCCCCACTCATTTAAAACGTCATTGCCATTTATTACCAGTCAATTATTTGAAAACCTTAAATCACTGCTTTATGAAAAAACCCCTATTTCGATTTCGACCTTCTTATGGTTACTTGCTCTATCTTTTCTTACTCAGTATCTGTTTGAATGCTCAGGCACAGGAAAAAACAAGTATGATTAAAGGGATCGTCAACAACGCAAGCAACGAGCCAGTAACGGGCGTTTCTGTGGTTATTAGGAATTCAAAAACAAATTTCACAGCAGGGACCAACACGGACAATGCGGGTATTTTTTCATTTCCCAGGATACCGGCTGGCGGCCCTTATAGTTTTACCTTTTCTACTGCAGGGTATGTAACCCAAACCTTGTCGGGGTATAATATTAAGGACAGCGTCTCTTTATCCTTGATCGTGAAAATGGTTGAGTCTACTGTGTCGCTGGAGCAGGTGGTAGTGGTTGGATATGGAACACAAAAAAAGAGGGACGTAACGGGTTCGGTATCGTCTATCCCCAAGGAAAGACTCCAGCAATTGCCTAACACCAATATTGCTCAAGCGCTGCAGGGCTCAATTCCAGGACTTCAAATCAACACCAATGGGGGTGGTTCAGAGGGAAATGATCTTTCCATTCTGATCAGAGGAAGAAATTCCATCAGTGCTAGCAATAGTCCCTTAATTATTTGGGATGGTGTTCCTTATGAAGGGGGTATTTCAGAAATCAATCCCAACGACGTGGAATCGATAGAAATATTAAAAGATGCCTCTGCTGCCGCTATATATGGGTCAAGGGGTTCAAATGGGGTTATTTTAGTTTCTAGCAAACAAGGAAAAAAGGGCAAGCTGAATATCACGTACGATGGATTATACGGCACCCAGTCGTTAGTGAACAAACCTGAGCTCCTGACTGGCGGTGAGTTTTATAAATTCAAATTTACCCGACTAAATACAGGAAATACAATAACTGCTGCAGAGCAAGCAGTTTATGATTCCCGCAAAAGTATTGATTGGTATTCCCTTACCACTCAGCAGGGGCTTCGATCCCAGCACTCGCTATCGGTAGCTGGTGGGAATGACAAAATAATCTTTTATATGGGGGGAACCTTTTTGGACGTAAAGGGCATAGCAATTAATGACCGCTTCAAAAGATATTCACTTCGCCCCAACCTTGAAATCAGGGCCACCCCCTGGTTGACCATTGGCTCCAGCACCCAATTTTCCATTCAGAATAGGGACGGGCTTCCGGTGGAATTTGCAGACTCAAGAAATACAGCGGGTGGTGCCAACTTCTTCAACCCCCTTACCAACCCTTACAATGCAGACGGCTCATTGGCTTTGTACGCCTATGCGGATTATACCCAGGCCAGAAACCCACTCGCCAACACACTGGTGAAAAACAAAGACAATTCCTACCGCATATTT
>CANJAW010000293.1:0-4075 GCA_947472215.1 Chitinophagaceae bacterium | reverse complement strand
TCATGTCCCCCAATACAAAGGAATAATCAGTAGTGCCATTCATCCATTGGCTGATAAAGCGCAATGAATTGTATCGGTCTGTATTTTCACTTTTGAAAGGAATGGATAATAAGTAAGTGGCCGTTTGTAAAACAAAGGGTTCTGCCTTTTTGTAGTCAGCAGTTTTTTCGAGTTTGATTAGTTCGAAATTTGGCAGCGTTTGCGCCTGTAGGTGATAACCTAAAAAAAGAAATAGACCGATAATTGTATTTTTCATAATCAGGATGATTGATTAATCAGCGGGCATTGGAATGCATCCGGCTAAAATGATTTTACTTCCAACTTGCCAAAATAGCTTGTGCGGAAGAAATAAATAGTGATTCTTTTACCAAGATAAGCACTAAAAACTATACTTTGATTGATTAGCTGCTATTAAAAATATTTCAGCCTGCTCTATTTGTTTTCAATATATTTACTATTTACAGAAATAGATGAAAGGAAGAATCAAAACGGGATAATTTGATAAAAACAAACGTATGAAAAAAATGTATACCAAGCTGAATTTTTATTCTTTGATTTTCGTTTTATTATGTGCGACATCCGTTTTTTCTCAGCAAAATGCAGCTAAGGAGGATTGGGAAATTCTTTTTAATGGTAAGGATATCAAGGATTGGGTGCCTAAAATCAATCACCACGAAGTGGGCGAAAACTACGGCAATACTTTTAGGGTGGAAGAGGGCATTGTAAAAATTCGGTACGATCAATACGATGTATTTAATGAGCAATTTGGGCATTTGTATTTCAAAAAACCGTATGCGTATTATCACCTGGTTTTTGACTATCGCATTTTGGGCCAGTGGCGCAAAGATGCTCCAGAGTATACCATCAAAAATAGTGGAGTTATGTTTCACTCGCAGGATCCGCATACAATGCCGCGTGAGCAGAATTGGCCCATCTCTATTGAGTTTCAGTTATTGGCTGGGTTAGGAGATGGTGTTGCTAGGCCTACTGGCAATATGTGTTCGCCTGGTACAGATGTAGTTTTTCAGGGGCATATCGATCCACGCCATTGTATTCCCTCCGTTTCCAAAACTTATGAAGGTGATCAATGGGTAAAGGGAGAGATTATCGTGTTGGGCGATTCGCTGATTACCCATATCATCAATGGTGATACCGTATTACAGTACTCCAAGCCGCAGATAGGTGGTGGGGTAGTAGCCAATTACGATCCTGCCATCAAGGTGGACGGAAAATTACTGAAAGAAGGTTTTATCGCATTGCAAAGCGAGGGGCAACCGGTCGATTTTCGCAATATAAAAATACTTAACCTGCAGGGTTGCATGGATCCAACATCCAAAAAGTACAAATCCTATTTTGTGAAGGGGGATGGTACTACTTGTAAATAATTACACCAGTAAGGAAAAGAATAGCTATAGTTCTATCATTGCTTTTATCACGCCTGTTGCGGGATTGAGCCAGCTTTCAAAATTGTCTTTTACGGCATCAAATGTTACCCGGTGGGTGATATAGGTTGCTGGATTTACCCAGCCTTTTTTCATGGATTCAATCACCCATTCAAAGTCTGTTCTGGTGGCATTTCGGCTACTCATTAGCGTGGTTTCTCTTTTGTGAAACTCGGGATGATTGAAACTGATTTCTCCCTTTTGTAGGCCGATCAGCACATACCTTCCACCATGACCTACATATTGAAAGGCATTATTGATAGCGTTCAAACTGCCAGTAGCGTCGATTACTATAGTGGGCATATCGCCCTTTGTGATTTTTTTCAGTTGTTCCAGGGCATCTTCATTGGTAGGATTGATGGTAAAATCAACTGCCAGTTTTTCTCGGCAAAATTGTAGTCGGTCTTCATTGATATCCATTGCAATTACTTTACCGCCTGCAATTCTGGCAAACTCCATAGTACCCAATCCAATGGGGCCTGCACCGATCACCAGTACGAATTCGCCGGCTGTAATGGCTGCTCTCCTTACGCCGTGGGCACCGATGGCCAGCGGCTCTACCAATGCCAGTTCATCGAAGCTGAGCCCTTCACCATGAACCAATGAATAGGAGGGCACGGTTAGATATTCTCTCATTCCACCATCGGTATGTACACCGCAAACTTTAATATTTGTACAGCAATTGGGTTTTTCCATTCTGCAGGCAATACATTGTCCGCAATAAAAATAGGGGATAAAGGTAACGGCTTCACCGATTGAAAAACCCTCGGCTTCGGTACTAACTATTTCGGCCGCAAGCTCGTGGCCCAGTATTCTTGGATAGCTAAAAAAAGGCTGTGTGCCTTCAAAGGCATGGAGGTCGGTGCCACAGATGCCGATTCGTTTTATCTTGAGCAATGTGTCGCCAGTGGCTGCTGAAGGTATGGGTGAGTTGGTATAGTCAAATAGGTGAGGGGTTGTACAAATAAGCGTTTGCATCATGGTCTATTATCGGTTCGTTGAAAGTTATTTGTGCAAAGAAAAGAAGCCGGTTTTCCTGATTATACGAGTTGGAAAATTTTGTTCATGAATACCCATTTTTCGCCTTCTTTGGCCCAGGGCAGTGGGAATTGGAATTTCCACATCAATTGTTCCCATTCTTGAACATTGGGATCTGCCAGGTCCATTGCTGTTTTTCTTTCAAAGCTAAAGGTTTCATCGGTGTCCATGGTCATAACCAGCCTATTACCGGTTCGGTAAATTTCCATTTGGGTGATGCCAGCACCCAAAATACTCTCTTTTATTCCAGGCCAACCAATTCCATCCTTATGCCATTGTTCATATTCTTCAATCATTTTGGGGTCATCTACCAGATCGAGGGCAAGGAAATATCTTTTCATGGTGTTATGTTAGCTGGTCAACAGTTTTTTATGGTTGTAATTACGAAGTTGCAAGAAATGTAAGGGTTGACCAAATTTTTTTAGAGTATGGGCTGGTTTAAAAGATGTCATCTCCTCGGAGGGAGATGACATCTCTTAATTGTGAGATTTAATTGTGAGATGTCATCTCAATAAAAAGCCCGCTTCTTAGTTAGAAGCGGGCTGTATTGAATTCACCGGTGGTGAAATAAACTAGTAACGGTAATGCTCCGCTTTGAAAGGACCTTCATTGGAAATTCCCAAATAGGCACTTTGCGTTGGGGTCAATTCGTCCAATACCACGCCGATTTTTGCAAGGTGTAAACGGGCAACTTTTTCATCCAATACCTTTGGTAATACATATACTTTGTTCTCGTATTTTTCAGTATGGTTCCACAACTCCAACTGGGCAAGAGTTTGGTTAGTGAAAGAGGCACTCATCACAAACGATGGGTGACCTGTTGCACATCCTAGATTTACCAAGCGACCTTCTGCCAAAATGATGACATCTTTTCCTTCAATGGTATACATATCTACCTGCGGTTTGATGGTATTTTTGGTATCACCATAGTTGGCATTCAACCAGGCCATATCAATCTCAATATCAAAGTGCCCGATATTACATACGATAGCTTTGTCCTTCATGTTGCGGAAATGTTTTTCCGTAATCAGGTCGCGACAACCAGAAGCTGTAACAATAATGTCCGCCTCTTTTACTGCTTCAAGCATTGGCTTTACTTCAAAACCGTCCATCGCAGCTTGTAGTGCACAGATTGGATCAATTTCGGTAACAATTACCCTGCAACCAGCACCTTGCAATGAAGCAGCAGAACCTTTACCCACATCACCATAACTTCCTACCACCGCTACCTTACCCGCCATCATTACGTCAGTAGCCCTGCGAATTGCATCTACCAGACTTTCTTTACAACCATATTTGTTATCAAATTTAGATTTGGTAACAGAATCATTTACATTGATGGCAGGCATTAACAACGTACCTTTTTCCATTCTTTCATACAAGCGGTGAACGCCAGTAGTAGTTTCTTCAGATAAACCCTTGATGCCGGATACTAGTTCAGGATAAACATCAAAAACCATATTGGTCAAGTCACCTCCGTCATCCAAAATCATGTTTAACGGACGGTCTGCACCACCAAAGAACAGGGTTTGCTCGATACACCAATCAGACTCTTCCTGACTTTGACCTTTCCATGCAAAAACTCCAATACCAAT
>CANJAW010000292.1:0-4089 GCA_947472215.1 Chitinophagaceae bacterium | reverse complement strand
TATTCTCTGGCCTTATCAGTCAATGGCTTATATCTTCCGGAAGCACCACCATGGCCTGCTTCCATATCTGTATGCAGTAATAATAAATGATCACCGGTTTTCATTGCTCTAATTTTTGCCACCCATTTAGCTGGTTCAAAATATTGAACCTGGCTATCGTGCAAACCTGTAATTACCATCATATTGGGATAGGCATGATTGGCTACATTGTCATAGGGAGAATAGGATTTCATGTAGTCGTAGCTTTCCTTATCCGCAGGATTGCCCCACTCATCATATTCATTGGTTGTAAGTGGAATAGACGAATCGCTCATAGTGGTAACTACATCTACAAATGGCACCGCAGCTATTACACCTTTCCAAAGATCGGGACGCATATTTATGATAGCACCCATTAACAATCCTCCGGCACTTCCGCCATTGGCATAGAGATGACTTGAAGAACTGTATTTTTTCGCAATCAAAAACTCAGCGCAATCTATAAAATCAGTAAATGTATTTTTCTTATTCATCATCTTACCATCCTCATACCAGTATCGCCCCAACTCCTGACCTCCGCGAATATGAGCAATGGCAAATGCAAAACCCCGGTTTAATAAACTTATCCGAACGCTACTAAAAGAGGCATCCATACTGATACCATATGATCCGTATGCGTAAAGCAATAATGGAGAACTGCCGTCTTTAATAAATCCTTTTTTAAATACAATGGAGATGGGTATTTGTACACCATCTTTTGCAGTGGCAAACATTCGCTCCGTTGCATATTGCTGTGCATCAAAACCGCCTAATACTTCCTGCTGTTTCATCAACTTTTTAACTTTTGTAACGATGTTATAATCATATACTGAATTGGGCGTAGTCAAAGAAGTGTAATTGAAACGAAGTGTATCCGTATTGTACTCAGGATTAGATCCAATACCTGCTACATAAGTTGGCTCCTCAAATGGCAGGAAATGACTTTCCTTATTTTGAGTATTCAAAATATGAATCTGAGTCAACCCATTTTTTCTTTCATTGATGGCTATAAAATTTTTAAACAATTCAAACCCAGACAATAACACCTCTTGGCGATGAGCAATCAATTCCTGCCAGCAATTTTCCCCTGTTTTATCTTCTGTGCAGGTAACAATTTTGAAGTTCTTTGCCTGCTGATTGGTGCGAATATAGAAACGGTCGTTGGCATGGTCTACACTATATAATACCTCCTTCATACGAGGCTGAAAAACAACCAATGCATCAGTTGGCTGATTGGCATTTATCCAACTTACTTCCGAAGACAAGGTAGCCTTTGAAACTACTGTAATATATTTTTCAGATTTTGTTTTTCCTACGCCGATATAATTAGAAGGGTCTTTTTCTTCATACACCAGCTGGTCCAATGCAGAGGCAGTTCCAAGTAGATGTCGCATTATTTTTTCAGACAAAAGCGTTACCGGATTTTTAGCAGTATAAAATATTGTTTGGTTATCATTAGCCCAAATAGGCCCTCCTTCGGTTCCAGTTATGGCATCGCTGAGGGTTTCTCCTGTTACAAGATTTTTAACATAAATCGTATACTCCCTTCTTGATAAAGTATCCACTCCATAGGCCAGCAAATTATTATTGGGGCTGATAGAAAAGCCAATGGCTGAAAAATAAGTATAGCCTTCTGCCATGGCATTTACATCGAGTAAAATCTCCTCCTTAGCTTCCAAGTTTTCCTTTTTGCGGCAGTAGATAAAATAATCTTTGCCTGTCACCTGACGGGTATAATAAAAATAACCTCTTTTAAACACGGGCACCGATTCATCCTCTTCTTTTATCCTTGCCTTCATTTCATTGTATAAGCTATTCTGTAATGACTCCGTTCCAGCCATCATGGCATCATAGTACGCATTTTCAGCATTGAGGTAAGCAACCACTTTTTCACTATCGGGACCTTTCTTAAAATAATCATTTAGCCAATAATAATTATCAATTCTGGTGTCTTCATGTGCCCTTAATTCCTGTGGTTGAATGGCACAAACTGGGGGAACAATATTCTGCGGCCACTGGTAGGGAGATGTTTTCACTTTTGTTGTATTGATGCATTAAAAAATTAGCTATGTCACAAAAAATCATCAAAAGGAAGTTCGCCTTGCCAAAACAATCTCATTTTTAAATTGCTTTCTGATTCCTTTTAGATTAAATAGTTCTGTAAAGATAACATACACTCCGACTGCAAGCTGCTGATTTTTTTCCCCCAGGCCATCCCATCGGAAATTTCCAACGGTACCGCACAAGGCATTTTTTTGTAGATACCGAACGGGCCTGCCTAATGCATTAAAAATCGTGATATTAGCTGTATAGCCCGGCTCGGGAAAATGATAATCTAGGGTTGCAAAGTCATCCTGTCCATCATTATCTGGCGAAACAATTTCTGGAGACAATTTTAATTCACCCATCAATCCATCATTGATTCGGTATTGTGAATTTTTGTAAGTGGGTGTTCCATATCCAACAGCAGTAGCGGCAGAATGCCAGTTATCTGCCAATTGGGTGGCAGCATTGTAATCAATCCTTTCCAATGCTACACCTTCCACTTGATCCATCAGCTTAAAATGCCATTTTTCGGTGTACGTTAACTCATCAATAATCTCGCCTTGTACATTTAAAAGAACGACCGTTCCTTTGTCATTATTCATAGAGGGCATTACGCCAATTTCGATAAAAGCATCTTTGTTTTGAACAATATAATTTGCCCTTACCATATCAGCACTTGCCGTAATCACCCTAAATTCATGTGGGAAAAACAAATTATTTTCAGCACTCAGCTGTACAATCCCACTGATAGCACCAGTAGTATTTCTGTTAGCAATATAGACTTGCCGTAGATCCAATAGCTTATTGCTACGATTGTAAATTTCTACATAATCTGTTGCGGAAGGCCTTGGGTTAAACAAAATTTCATTGATTACCATTTCCGATGCTGCTGCTACCTCCGACAATCCTACTCTGGCAGTATGATTGCTGCTGCCAATCGCGTTGCCAACACAATCGGTAACAGACACTACCGATACCGTATACAGTTTATTGCGTGCCAAAGGACTGTCCAATCTTATCATTACTTTATCAAAAATTGGAGCTACTGCTGAAGCAAAGGAAGGGATTCCGACTCCTCCATCAATGCGGTAGTTTTCTTTTATAGCAGCTTTCGTGCTATCGAGTGGCTCATCAAAAATCAATACCAGCTGTAGACTATCGATAGCGTATGCACGCAATAACCTGGGCGGCGATTTATCTGCATTTACAGTCTCTACTGCATTTTTCTTTCCGGGTGTACCGCCACTCATCTCACTGCTCGCCTTCCAATTGCTTCCTCCACTGCATGGATTGTGGGCGTCAATCATTTCTAGCGTCCACCCTCCCTGTTTTTTTAAAGGATTTTGGTACCAGCTATCCGAATAACTTACCGAATGAATGATTTCATTTTGGGCATTTTTCAAAATCAGCTGCCCCGAAACATTATCAAGCGATGGAAAACTGGTTACCGAAATCGTAGGCGCCAGCAAAGATAGGGCGGTGGCGGCAGCACTGCTGCATACAATCAACAAGCTATCCGGAAGCAAAATAAAATCAGGCATTGGTCCACTTGGACCCGATTCATTTCCAATGCGCCAACCTTGTAATTGAATTGCATGGGTAGTGGTATTTTTCAATTCAACCCATTCTAGGTTGGGCAAGCCCACTGGTGGTGAAGGGTCTGGCATAATTTCATCGATCACCACATCATATTGGCGGGGTACATAAGGGGCAAAATAAATAAAACTACAAAGGCCGTTACCGATACTATTCCCCGCCAAGTCCTTTACCCCATTTACCGTGAGCTGGTAATTCATTGCGTTGGAGAAAGTATCCAAAAATAATAAATGAACCAATGAATTGTTAAGGGTATCTAATACAGCGGCAACCGGAAAACCCAATGATGGATTGGCAAAATAATTTCCTTCCAATTGGCTACTGAATTTATCCAACGATTCATTCAGTAAAAGATCCACCGAATGATTTGAAGTCACCGTAACCGATTGAATCGCCGGAGGAATGCTATCTGGCAAAAAGGGTCTAACC
>CANJAW010000291.1:0-4092 GCA_947472215.1 Chitinophagaceae bacterium | reverse complement strand
TTTATTCATTCCTTTGGTGATGTTCACCTGTACAATAATCATTTTGAGCAGGCCAATCTTCAGTTGAGCAGATCACCCTTTCCATTGCCCACCATGAAAATAAATCCTGAAGTAAAAGATATTTTTGATTTTAAATTCGAAGATTTTGAATTGGAAAATTACCAGTCTCACCCAGGAATAAAAGCACCAGTGGCTGTGTAGCATGAATAAGGGCATGACAAAATAATTGAGACTACATCAATTTTTATACCTACTATTTATTGGCATTAACTTCAATTATAATGAATAAAAAAACAGATGCAATGGCAATTACAAATTCTCTTTCGGAGGGTATGGAAATTGCGCTAATTGTAGCCGCGTCTACAAACCATGCGATTGGGAAAAACAACCAGTTACTTTGGCATCTTCCAAACGATCTAAAATTTTTTAAGAATACCACCTGGGGTTTTCCTGTCATTATGGGCCGTAAAACATTTGAGGCAGTCAATAAGCCCTTGCCCGGAAGGACCAATATCGTAATTACCCGAAAGCTAGATTGGGAAGCCCCCACTGTAAAAACTGCAACACATCTGGAAGGAGCAATTGAAATAGCCGGTCAAACGAACGCGAAACAGTTGTTCATAATCGGCGGTGGCGAAATTTATACACAAGCTTTGCCAATGGCAGATACTATTTATTTGACCAGGGTCCATACCATTATGGAAGGAGATACTTTTTTTCCGGCATTGGATGAAAGTCAATGGGAATTATTTTCCAATGATGATTTTTCTGCAGATGAAAAACATACATTCGACTATTCGTTTCAAGTATGGAAGCGTAAATAATAAATAGGCATTCACCTCCCCATATTTTCTAATCTTTTTTATATTGTACAATCATTTTCAATTAGCCCGTAAATACCTGCTGTATTGGCTCACCGCTTCCAATGGGAAAGGGCATGGAGTACACTCCCCCTTTGTTTTTGATTTTATTAATAAGGTATTGACCGATCAAAAAAAATACCCTTGTTATAGTGAAATTGAAAAATGTCGCAAAGCCTTGCTCGCCAATAGTGAATGGATTGAGGTAGAAGATTTTGGAGCAGGGTCTTCCCTGCTTGCTTCCAATCGGCGAAAAGTAAATGCCATTGCACGCTCTTCCGTAAAACCAAGAAAATACGGCCAGTTGTTATTCAGGATGATCCAATACTATCAGCCTTCCTGCATCTTAGAGTTGGGGACTTCGCTTGGCATCACCAGTTGCTATCTCTCTCAGGGTAATCCATTAGCACAATTCTATACCTGTGAGGGAGCTGGTAAAATAGCGGCTATTGCGCAGCAAAATTTTAACATATTTCAATTGAAAAACACCGAAATTATAGTGGGTGATTTTGCAAAAACACTTCCATTGGTTTTTTCAAGAATGAAAACAATTGATTTTGCTTTTATTGACGGCAACCATCGTAAATCTTCAACGATCCACTATTTTCAACAATTGCTCGATCATTCCATCCCCAGTTCTATTTTTGTGTTGGATGATATTCATTGGAGCAGTGAAATGGAAGAAGCATGGTTCAACATCCAGCAACATCCGGCAGTTACCCTTACCATCGATCTGTTTTTTATGGGTATTGTTTTTATTAATCCCGTTTTTAAAGTTAAGCAACATTTCACCATACGGTTCTAATTATAGCTACCTTCACATCAACTTTTTCTATATGATTTTTTACGTTTTAAAAGAGCCTTCTCCTGAAACCCTTTGATTTAGCTAATGAAAACGACCTTTTCTTTCAGATACATTTGTAAATAATATAATCCATTGAAAGTTCCTCCTTCACTTATCGACTCATTAATTGGTACAGTAGGTTTCGATCAAGCAGCCTTCGAAAAAGTGCACCAGTCGGGGGAGCAAAATACGTCCATTCGGTTCAATGAACAAAAGCCAGTAGACAAATCAACTATTTTCCCTGTTCAAAATAATAATGAAGCGGTGGATATTTCCCCCGTGCCATGGAATGCAAACGGATGCTATCTTTCAGCCCGTCCTTCCTTTACAGCCGACCCGCTATTTCATGGAGGGGCTTACTATGTTCAGGAAGCCAGTAGTATGTTTTTGGAAGAAGCACTAAAGCAGTCCATTGATTTTTCGAAATCCATTCGGGTGTTGGATCTATGTGCGGCTCCGGGTGGAAAATCTACCTTACTTCAATCTGTTATTGACGATAAAAGTATATTAGTAAGCAATGAGGTTATCAAGTCGAGGGTAACTGTTTTGTCGGAAAATATAGCAAAGTGGGGCGCAGCCAATGTAATCGTTACCAATAATGACCCAAAAGATTTCCAACGACTACCCGATTATTTTGATCTGATTGTAGTGGATGCGCCATGCAGTGGAAGCGGATTATTTAGAAAAGACCCCAAGGCAATCAATGAATGGAGTGAGCAAAATGTTGACTTATGTAGCCAGCGACAGCAACGTATTTTGGCTGACATCTTACCAGCTTTGAAAGCAGGTGGCACATTGATTTATTCCACCTGCTCCTATTCGCCTGCAGAAGATGAAGAGATTTGTGATTGGCTGAGTAAGCATCACTCACTTAATTCTATTCAATTTCAGTTAAAAAACGAATGGAATATCATTGAAACTAGTGCCCCAGATTCCAATGCTCACGGTTATCGCTTTTATCCTGATAAATTAAAAGGCGAGGGTTTTTTTATAGCAGCGTTCAGGAAGGAAAATCCTGTTGTCGCTGATAGTAGGGCCCTGACTGCCAAAGGAAAATCTGAGCGATTGACTTCCAAGGAAATAGAGGTGGTAAAACCTTGGTTAAGCAATGGGGATGATTTTTTCTACCTCAGGCAGCAAGATGAAGTGATTGCAATGCCCCTTCACATGGAAAATGATTTGGCAATTATCCAATCGGCTCTCTATATCAAAAAGGCTGGGATAAAGCTAGGGGTCATCATTCGCAATGAATTGATTCCCGCTCATGAGCTTGCATTGAGTAATAGCATTAGTCCCTTGATTACTGCTGTAGAGGTGGACAAGTCAACCGCTTTGCAGTATTTGCGAAAGCAGGAAATATCAATACCGTTGACTTATAAAGGCTGGGTATTAATTACGTATTTACAAATCAGACTTGGCTGGGTAAAGGTATTACCCAACCGCATTAATAATTATTATCCCAAAGAGTGGCGTATTATCAACAAGTAGCAGTAAATATTGCCGTTGCGCCTACTAATTTTTTTTAACTATTTCTGTTAGACAGAATATTGTCACTACTCAACAAAATTTCTCATCTTTGCATCGAATAAACCATCAGCATATGAAGCTTTTATTGATTGTATTATTTTCTGTTCCCTTGTTTGCGCAGGCACAAATTAAATCAATCGTGATAGAAGGTGCAGCACCGAATTTATTTGTAACCCATACAGTTGCGCCGAAAGAAAATTATTATAGTGTTGGACGTATTTACAATGTGAGTCCCAAAGAGGTGGCACCCTTTAATAATCTGGTGTTGGAAAATGGGCTAAGTTTGGGGCTGAAATTGAAAATCCCTTTAACGGCTACCAATTTTTTGCAGACGGGCAATGCTGCGGAGGATGAGGTATTGATACCTTTATATCATATTGTAGAGGGCAAAGAAGGTCTATATCGGATTAGTATTCACTATAATAAATTACCTGTTGAAACGATTAAGAAGTGGAACAATATAAAGGTGGATGGGGTAGGCAATGGCACCAAATTAATTGTAGGATATCTTAAGGTAAAAAAAGACCTATCATCATTAGTAAATTTAGCAAAGGTAAAACCTGCTGAAATTGAAGCTAAACAGCCAGCAACTCCAGTTAAATTAATTGCGGCGGCTAAAGAGCCTGTCTTGACTTCAGAGCCCATACAAGCGGAAGCCGCAGTTAAAAAAACGGCAGAAGCAAATCTGCAGGTGGCTGAAAAAATTAGCAAGGAAACGGTTGTTGCCAAAGTAATAAAAGAAGCGCCTCCTGTAATTGAAGTGCCGATGCCTGTGATTGGTAGAAAGGATTTTAAAGGGGGTATATTTAAATCAGATTTTGAACAACAAAGTCGAACGGGCGAGCTGTCTTCCGAAACAGG
>CANJAW010000290.1:0-4115 GCA_947472215.1 Chitinophagaceae bacterium | reverse complement strand
GATACCGCTTTTTTAATTCCAAATTCAACTTCAATCTGCTGGTTCAGTTCATTAAAAATATCAATATCAGAAAAAGTTCCGCCAGGTATTTTATGCTGTGCTAAAAATGCTGGAACGTGTGCCACTCCATGATCTGCCGTCAAAAAAGTAAGGTAATTGCCTTTTCCCAGTGAGTCGTCTAGATATTGTAAAAAATCAGCAATGTCTTTATCCAAACGTAAATAAGCATCTTCTGCCTCAATTGAATTGGGGCCAAAACTATGTCCAATATAATCAGTGGAAGAAATACTAAGTGTAAGGAAATCAGTGAACTTACCAGCTCCCAATTTTTCATTTTGAATAGCAGATTTTGCGAAGTCAAACGTATAGGAAGACGCATAGGGCGTAAATTTAAAGGCTTCGTATTTTTCAGCTGAAATTAAAGAGGTCTTATGAGGAAACGTAACTGTTTTTTCCCCCTTGATAGCAGCCTCAAATGGCTGATTGTCGTCAGTACTCAAATCGTACTGATTAATTGGCAAGAGCGTATTCCAATCCTTGCTCATATAAACAGAGGGAAGATCTTTAGCATTCTCCTTGTTCACCCAGCTGGGCAATTCATTCATGTAATAACTACTGGTAATCCATTTGCCATTGTCGTACCAATAAGCCGCATTCGCACTGTGGCCAGCCGGCAATATAGATCCCCTATCCTTTAAGGCTATCCCAATAACCTTGCTTTGAAAATTATTATTAAGCCTTAGTTCATCAGTAATAGTTGTAGTCCACATATTTCTCGGACTCATCTTTCCTGCACTTGATTCACTTCCAATAGTCCTTGCAGTTGAATCTTCTGTACAATACCTATTTGCATGGGAGACTTTGTCGTACCAATTATTCCCCACTATTCCATGTATGGCAGGCACTGAGCCTGTATAAATACAGGTGTGGCCAGGTGCGGTATAAGAAGGCATATAGGGAATCATGGTATTGTCGCAACTAAATCCCTGTTTAAGTAGCCGATTAAATCCATTGGCACTATATAACTCACTGAATCGATAAAGGTAATCCCATCGCATTTGGTCAATAACGATTCCTATCACCAATTTAGGGCCTTTATGAAAAGGCATTTGATGCTCAATAGCTGATGGATGGTGGCTATTTATTTTCTTACTCGGAGTTTGTGCCACAGAGCAAGCTACTATCAACAACAATGAGGAAACAATCGCAAAATACTTTCTAAGCATACCTTTTTATTTTTTACAAAGATAATGGCAAGCTACCTGAGTTAAGTTTTTGTAAAAAGTAATCTTCAGCATCTTATACTTCAAAAACTTTGCATAACCCTAATCAGCTGCCAAATTCCTTCAATTTGACGCTTTTTGACTCCAATACCCTAAATTTGTCCCATCAAAATTAGCGGAACGACACTGTTGCTCGACACCGCCCAACTAATCGCTTACGGGCACTACAAATGCCTTTAACCAACAACTTACTTGACTATGGCAGATGTTTTTGAAAAATTAGTAAAAGATGGGGGCCCGCTAGGGCAGCATATGGACAGGGCACATGGTTATTTTGCCTTTCCAAAATTGGAAGGTGAACTTGGTCCAAGGATGCAATTTCGTGGAAAGGAAATGATTGTTTGGAGCCTGAATAATTATTTAGGACTAGTGAATGACCCACGCGTAAGAGAAGTGGATGCGGTAGCAGCAGCCAAATACGGAATGGGAAATCCAATGGGTGCCAGGATGATGAGTGGTAATACTGCTAAACATGAAGAACTTGAAAAAGTAATCAGTCAATTTGTTAACCGCGAAGATACCATGCTGTTAAACTTTGGATACCAAGGTATCATGAGTTGTATTGATGCATTGGTAAATCGTAGGGATGTAATTGTATATGATGCCGAGGCCCATGCCTGTATCATTGATGGAATCCGCTTGCACATGGGGCATACCTATGCATTTAAGCACAACAATATTGAAGATTTTGAAAAACAAATGCAGCGAGCCGAAAAGATGATTGAAAAATCCGGTGGTGGAATTTTAGTTATTACAGAGGGGGTATTCGGAATGGATGGTGAACAGGGAATACTAAAAGAAATTGTAGCCACTAAACAAAAATATCAGTTCCGATTATTAATTGATGATGCGCATGGCTTTGGCTACATGGGACCAACTGGTGCTGGGGCGGATGAAGCACAGGGTTGTCAAGCTGGAGTAGATCTTTACTTTAGCACCTTTGTAAAAAGTATGGGAAGTATTGGTGCGTTTATTAGTGGGCCAAAAGCTGTGCTCAAATTTTTACGCTACAATACCCGCTCACAGATATTTGCCAAAAGCCTTCCACTGATGATTGTAGAAGGGATGCTTACCAGAATGGAAATGGTAACTACCATGCCGCAGCTGAGAGAGAAATTATGGTACAATGTAAACCGCCTTCAAAATGGCCTAAGAGAAAGAGGATTTGATATCGGTAATACCAATACGCCCGTAACCCCTATCTACATGAAGGGTGATGTACCGGAAGCCACACAGATGGTGATGGACCTACGCGAAAATTATCATGTATTTTGTTCTATCGTAGTGTACCCTGTAATACCGAAGGGAGATATTATTTATAGGCTAATTCCTACTGCTGTTCACAGCGACGAGGACATCGATATCACGTTAACCGCATTTGAAGCCACCAAAAAGAAACTAGACGCCGGCGAATACAAAGCTGCAGACATTCCTAATATGGCAGATGTTACTGTGTAAGAATATTAATTTTATAAAATAAAAATGGGTAAATAATTGAAATTATTTACCCATTGAAAAGAAGTTCAACTTTAAATTTCTTACAATAACAAACTCAACCGTGCTTTTCAGATTGCGCAAGCAATGTAACAGAACCTAGTTGACTTTGCTCAGTTTTACGCAACTGGTAAGGTAGGTGATACTGTGATAAAAATTGCTTTTTAAAATCTTTATAATGGCTTACCGCACCTACTAAACTCATGAATTTGATATAATACCAGGCAAAATCAATTTGATGAGGCTTAAAGCCACTTCTAGCGCTCTTAGGAAACAAGTGATGGTTATTGTGCCACTCACCTGCAACTATACCAGGCCATAATTGATTCACCGAATTATCCTTATGATTATAGTCTACCCCTTCTCGTTGCTTTTCTTCACCCTTACCATGTCCCTCATAATTAAACGTGCGCACACCAATAGCCCAAAAACCTGCTGCACCAAACATACTACAAGCCAATGCATGACCACCCAGCATGTAAAAAGAGATGTACCAAAATGACCAGTTAAGAACCCATGATGCTATTGCGAAAAGAGGAGTCACATAAGAACCCCAACGCTGGTATTGAGCGTAAGTATTGCCTTTTACACCTGTATGCTTCATGAGCAATCCAACTCTGTTGTAATCCGCTTTACTTAAGTCTTTGGCAATAGGCTGGTGATTGACATCGGCTAAAAAACAATATAAAAACCCCGCATAGGCATTATAGGGATCGCCTGGCTTGTCAGACTTTGCATGATGCACATGATGGGATATAACATAAATCTCTTCTGGAATTACATTAATGGTGAGGTTTTGTGTAAAGAAACGCCAGAATGCATTTCGGAATGTATAAGCTCCATGGGTACAATAGCGATGGTGCCAGATAGTACCATGCGTACCCATAATAATCATACTGTACACAAATGCAGCTAAGAAAGTCCAAATATGAAGAAAATTAAAAAGGAAAATAAAAAAGAAAGGAAGCAAGCAGAATACTTTTAGCCAGCTAAAAAATGGCAACCAATTTTTACGATTAGCTACTACATTGAGCCTAGTAAAGAACTCCTTTAAGATCTGCAAAACAGTAGGCTTAATCAAGTTTCCCTTATCATCATTCCAACCATAAGATGGTGGCTGCAATACATGGTCTAAAAATGGCATATTGGTTTTTTTAAATTTTCTGACACCTCAGGCATTATGCTAAGGTAATCTTTAAGTTGATACAAAACTGTAGCCAAATTATTACCCCCTTATACTATTTTACCTTAGAGGATAACAGATCATAGCAAGTGCTTACTCTAAACAAAGAAGTAAACAATTTGTTCTTCGTCAAAAAAATGACTTTTTTTTCAGTT
>CANJAW010000289.1:0-4144 GCA_947472215.1 Chitinophagaceae bacterium | reverse complement strand
AGCGTTTTGTATTATCAAAATGGAAGCAAAAGCCAATAGGTTAATGTAAAATTAATACTGTCCGGTACTTAATAAAACTAGTGTACAGGCTTCTAGGCATTGAATTCCATTTTGCTTGGCCAGAGACACTAATTCATCATTTTCAGTACCAGGGTTAAAAATAATTCGTTTCGGATTAAGGGATAGTATATAGTCGTAATAGGCTTTTTGGTGGAGGGGGTTAATATAAAGGGTAATCGTATCGATTTGTTCAAAGTTTTTTTTCTCAGTTTCTATTTCAATATTTCCAATTATACCTTTTTTAAGTCCAAGTGCGATAACGGGATATTGATGGGCGGTTAATTTTTGTACCGCGAGATAGCTATATCTCGAAGGGTTTTCAGATGCCCCGATGACCAAAGTTTTTTTCTTTTCCATATTTATATTTTATGTAGGCATTACAAAAATCGGTCACTCAGTTCAGGGCTGGGTACCATGCATTTTTCTTGTTTTCCAAACCATTGGTATCGGTTTGTTGCAATCAATCGATAGATTCCATTTCTACTAAATTTTGGCAATATTATCAGGCCATATAAAAGCGGCCATAGGCCATTTAAATGTTTGCAAATTTTTAGTACGGCGGTAGATTGGGTATACACTATACCCTTTTCAATCAAAATAAGTGAATTGAAAGATTGGGTAGGTAAATTATATTGTTCGAGTAATTGTTTACCTGAATTAGTTTGTAAGGCAGCAAACCGAATTCGCGATTTTTTATCTCTTTTAATGACAAAGCTTACGGCCCTGTTGCAAAGGTTGCAAATACCATCGAATAATATAATTGGTTGGCTACTCATTCGGGTTAAAAAGGGATTAGGTGAATACAGAGATGACATCTCCCATAAAAAGATGTCATCTCCTCAAAAAAGATGTCATCTCTGTATCCTAAAAGTAAAAAAATAGGCGCTGATTACCCAATCAGCGCCTCAAGTATTTACAATCAATGAATTATACCAGCATAGTGACCGGGTTTTCCAAAAATTTCTTCAGTGTCCCGAGGAAAGCTGCTCCTACTGCTCCATCCACGCTTCTGTGGTCACAGCTTAAGGTAAGTTTCATTACATTGGTCACGGCAAAGCCATCTCCTTTTCTTACCACTTTTTCTTTAATAGCACCTACCGCTAGGATGGCACTGTCAGGTGGGTTAATGATGGCAGTAAACTCTTCTATATCCATCATCCCCAAATTGGAAATAGTGAAAGTATTGCCACTGAATTCGGCCGGTTGAAGTTTTTTATCTTTTGCCTTACCGTACAATTCTTTTGCATCGGCAGCTATTTGCGATAATGATTTTTGATCAGCAAAACGGATTACCGGAACAATCAATCCTTCTGGTAGCGCTAGGGCAGATCCAATGTGAATATGGTGGTTGTGTCGTATAAAATCACCCATCCAGCTGCTGTTTACATCTGGGTGCAGCCGAAGTGCCATCGCAGCGGCTTTTATAACCATATCATTAAAGGAAATTTTTACAGGGCTTACTTCGTTCATAGTTACCCTTGCAGTCATGGCATTATCCATGTTTATTTCCATCGTAAGGTAAAAATGAGGTGCAGTAAATTTACTTTCGCCCAAGCGCCTTGCAATTACTTTACGCATTTGTGTCAACGCAGTATCAGTATATCCTTCCTGGCCATTGGCGATGAAAGCGGGTGCTGCAGCTTTTGTAGCTGGTGCAGTTGATACAGAAGCCTGCGCAACTGAAACAGCTACAGGTACATAACTGTCGATATCTTTTTTAGTGATGCGCCCATTGTCGCCTGTTCCAATTATTTTATTAATATCGATGCCTTTATCGGCAGCTAATTTTTTGGCTAGCGGAGAGGCTTTAATCCTTTCATTAGATGAATCAAATACGTCTGGTTCGGTATCCTGTGTCGGTTGCGCAGCAGTAGCCGTTGCAGCAGCTGCTGTAGGCTGAGAAATATTTACAGTAGCTGAATTAGCTCCAGATTTTTCTGCTGCTACATAAGCACTGACATCAGTTCCTTTTTTTCCTACAATGGCGATGATCTCATTAATTTTTGCAGCACTGCCTGCTTCTACCCCAATGTATAGCAATGTGCCTTCCTCATATCCTACCACTTCCATGGTAGCTTTATCTGTTTCTACATCGGCCAGCACATCATCACTTTTTACATCATCCCCTATTTTTTTGTTCCAAGCAATAATTTTTCCTTCAGTCATGGTATCGCTTAGCAATGGCATCCTGATTTCATGTGCTCCAGCGGGTAATGCCACTTTGGTAGCTGCGGAACTTGCTACCGCTGCAGTTTTCTCTTCAGTTACAACTGCAGGCTGAGCTTTGGGTGCAGCATTTTTTGCAGCAGCCAGAGCTGTTTCAAAATCTTCGCCTGCATTTCCAATTACTGCCAAAATCCCATCTACTTGAGCAGGCTTACCTTTTTCAACCCCTATGTATAATAAAATACCGTCATGATAGCTTTCTAGTTCCATAGTGGCCTTGTCAGTTTCAACTTCTGCTAATAAATCGCCGGATTTTACTTTGTCGCCTACCTTTTTATGCCACTCTACTATTATACCTTCTGTCATAGTATCACTCATCCGGGGCATGCGAATCACTTCTGCCATAATTTCTATTGTTTTAAATTGAAGCCGAAATTAATGCAAAAATGGGAATTATATGCGCTATAATTAGGCCCGATTGATAAAAGGGGGTCTAATTATAGCTATTAATACTTAATTTATCAGGTAAAATGCCATTTTGAAATGGACTAGGGCAGTCGATAACGATTTGGATTAAAATGATTAGGTATAATTTCAGATTGTATTTCTAAGTTTGTGAGCAGCTGTTTAATTCACTTTTAAGTTGATTGGCCCACCCATAAATGTTTGTTAGCTTAAGCGATAGACAGAGTTGTATTTATTCTAGTTCTAACTTCAATCGTTCTTTTAATTCCTTTACCAACGGATAGGCTTCAATAATCTTCAAGTATTGTTGTTTCCTGTTTAATACAATTTCTCCAGCATCTAATGTTTCTTCTTTTTCAATAACGGTCACCTGATAAACCAGTAATCGATTATTGAAATATTCTTGAATATGGGTTACCAGGTCTGCCCTTTCCACTTCGATAAAAGCTTTATGAATTTCCCCCTGAGTAATAATTTCAATAGTATTTGGATCGATTACTTTTAATTCTGCCGCCCTGAAATTAGTAACAGCGGAATAATTATTTTTCGACCTTAATTTTTCAACAAACAACCCCCAGCAGGTGTGTACTTCTTCCTCTGATAAAGGCTTTATTTCCGTATCGCCCTCCTTATTTTTCTTTGTTATTTGGTTGCGGATGCTGAGTAATGAACCCAGCGATGTTTTGGTTTCGAGGGGCTGTGGTGCCTGTTGCACGATACTTGTATCCTGTGTAGCCGATGGATTTTGAATGCCCTCTTTTTTTATTTCTCTTGGAACTTCAATGATGAGTTTCGCTTCTGCAACAGGTTTTAATTTTGTGGCATCGGATGTCGAAGCTGCATTGGAAGAAATTGGAACGGCAATTATCGGCAATGCCCTAAAAGCCACTGTTTTTGAACCTTCAATCAGTTTTTTTTTACTTACCACTCCATCGTTGCTTACTAGTTCTAATGCCTGTTGGAGGTAACTTAATTTAATGATCGTTAATTCTACATGTAAACGCTTATTGCGCGCCTGCTTATAATTAATCTCTGCTTCATTTAGGATATTCAATGCACTTACCGTAAAAGCGGGCGAAATTTTTTGGGCAATTTGTAAATATTTTTGTTTAAAATCTTCTGCAACTTCCAACAGCATCGCTACTTTGGGATCCCGACTCACCAACAGGTTGCGCAAAAATTCTGCAAAACCATTTAATACCAAATCACCTTCAAATCCCTTGCGATTAATTTCATCAAACATGAGTAGGGCACTGCTTAAATCCTGCTGCTGTACAAAATCCAATAGCTGAAAATAATAATCTTCGTCTAAAATATTTAGATGTTCTAGGGTATTTTTATAGGTAACGGCGCCATTGGTAAAACTGACTATTTTGTCTAAAATACTCAATGAATCCCGCATACAACCTTCGCTTTTTTGAGCGATTACGTGAAGGGCTGTTTTCTCTGCTGT
>CANJAW010000288.1:0-4145 GCA_947472215.1 Chitinophagaceae bacterium | reverse complement strand
TATCCAACAAGTCAGTAAAGGATAGTTTATTGAATGATAATTTTACAGGTTATTTGAATAAATATGATACTAGGATATTCACTTTTGATGCGGATGAAAAGACCCTGTTCAATGAAGATTCCTCAAGTTTTACTATCCTAACCTCTATTCTAAATACCCAGGCAAAACCTACTGCAATAGCAGGGTTGTATTTTTATGATGTTTCTTATGACCGGTTTAATTACATCAGTAAAAAAGAAATCATTGATTCTGCCAGCAAACTTTTAGGTTATGTTTTCATTCTGGCAAGCCCCAAAAAATACAAAACGGATGCATTGTACCCCGAATTATTTTTAAAAGGCTATGAATCTTCCATAGAAAATTCGCCGGTGTATTTTTATGCAGTATACAATCAACTTAAATTAGTGAGTACCCACAATGATTACTCCTTTCCACTTCAATTGCCTTTTAGCAATTCCTACCCATCGGCTTTTCAATCTGTTAAGAAAAAGGGTTTCGATGAGCTTTGGTACAAATCCGGAGCAGGAAAAGAAGTGGTGATTGTTAAGAAGGACAATTTTTTTATTGAAGCCACCACCTTGTTTTCCTACCTATTTTGTACTTTTTTATTTATTTCTGTCGTTTGTTGGCTACTTACTGCAATGATTCGCTCCCGCTTGCATTTGCGCGAATTGGGCAGATATTGGCAAATGAGTATTCGTAATCAGGTACACAGTACTATTATTTTTATCAGCCTTAGCGCATTTATTATTGTAGGCTTTGCCACCATTTTGTTTTTCATTGACCGATTTAATTATCGTAACCGAGAACAATTGGGAAGTACCATCCGGATTATGCAAAACGAGGTAAGCTCAGCTTTATCCGATATGGTTGTATTTGAAGATGTGATAAAGGTGTATGACGATCTATACCTTAACAGGCTAAATAAGGTAATCACTAAAATCTCCGAGGCACATGCGGTGGATATTAACTTTTATGATTTGGATGGAACGCTGAGGGCTTCTTCACTGCCTCTTCCCTACAGAAAGGGAATTGTAAGTAGCAAAATGAATCCGAGTGCTTATTATCATTTGCATCACTTGAAGGAGATTCAGTTTTTTAAGGAGGAAACAATTGGTAGTTTGCAATTCCTTAGTAATTATGTGCCCCTGATGGATGAAACGGGTAAAGCATATGCTTACCTGAACATCCCCTATTTTACTTCTCATTCTAAACTTCGCCAAGAGATATCGAATTTCTTGGTAGCTATCATTAACCTCAATGCATTTATATTTTTGATTGCTGGTATTGTGGCATTTTTTATTACCAATCGGATTACCCGTTCTTTTTCGTTTATCAGCAATAAAATGAAGGCAGTTAGTCTGGGGCAAAGGAATGAGATCATCATCTGGAATCGTAGGGATGAGATAGGGGACCTTGTGGACGAGTATAATAAGATGGTTGCCAAATTAGATGACAGTGCAGTAGCACTTGCTAAAAATGAACGAGAGGGCGCTTGGCGTGAGATGGCAAGACAGGTAGCGCATGAAATTAAAAATCCTCTTACACCCATGAAACTAAGTCTGCAATATCTTCAACGGGCTATTGAAAAAAATAAAGGGGATATCCATGAATTGACTGCAAGTGTTGCTCGAACGTTGGTAGAGCAAATTGACCACCTGAGCCAAATTGCAGCAGAGTTTTCGCAGTTTGCCAATATTGGTAATCCCCGCAGAGAGGTATTTGATCTGAATGAAACCATTCAGTTATTGATACAATTACATTCAGTAGAGGACAATCTAGACCTTAGTTGGAAGCCTGAGGATGAGAAGGTGCTGGTAACTGCAGATCGAACCCATATTAACCGTCTATTTACCAATCTGATTCAAAATGCTCTGCAGTCCGTTCCAGATGGAAGGAGGGCTACCATTACTGTTACAGAAAAGCTACTCCAAAAAATGGTGCAGATCACGGTTCATGATAATGGGGCAGGTATTGCCGAAGCGGTCCGCTCAAAAATATTCACGCCTAATTTTACCACCAAAAATTCTGGTACAGGTTTGGGCTTGGCGATGTGCAAAGGGATCGTAGAGGAATGCAAAGGCAATATATGGTTTGAAACTGTTTTAGGAGAGGGGACTACCTTCTTTGTGGAGCTTCCCTTAACCGACCAGTAATTATTTTTTCCTATTGATTAAATATTGTTCCAGCTCCTTCAATCCGAAGCTGCTCAGATTTTTCTCCTTGGTCAGCAGTGATTTTTGAGCTACCAGTACACCATACCTGATGTCATCGAATCCTTCTGGTGAGTGTGCATCCGGATTAATGGATAGTAGCACGTTTTTCTCCAATGCATAATCTATATGCCTCCAATCAATATCTAATCGGCTTGGATGGGCATTTAATTCTATCACTACCTGGTTGGCTGCACAAGCATCAATGATGCGTTTATGATCTACAGGATAACCTTTTCGGCTTAATAATAATCTTCCGGTCATATGACCAAGAATGGTGGTAAAAGGGTTTTCGATGGCATTCATTAATCGTTGCATCGCTTTTTCCTCACTCATTTTTAAGTTAGAGTGAATAGATGCAATCACCAGATCGAAGGTCGCTAGTAGTTGGTTACTGTAGTCAAGACTGCCATCATTTAAGATATCACTTTCAATGCTTTTAAATATTTTGAAGGGCGCTAGTTGAATATTTAATGCATCAATACATGCATGCTGTTCTTTTAACCTTTCTTCTTTCAGGCCATTTGCATAAAAGGCTGATTTGCTGTGATCGCTGATTACAAGGTATTCAAATCCCTTTTCAATGGCTTTGTTCGCCATTTCTGCGATTGTATTGCTACCATCACTCCAGTTGCTATGGCTGTGAATAATGCCCTTAATATCTGAAACCGCTAATAGGGAGGGTAACGCATGTTGTTTTGCCCAATCCAGTGTAAGCGCTTTCTCTCTTTGGCAAGCGGGAACAAATTGTAAAGCAGCCTGGTTAAATATTGCTTCCTCATTCTCACAAGATGAATAGTCGATACTAGGAAATTGCTGTGTAAATGCAGTCGCAAATTCGTCCGCGCAACTCTTCATAAAAATTAGTTTCATCCTATTCTTACTATCACAACTATAGAGTCGAATTTTTATACCAGCGGATATCCTGCATAGTAGATCAGCTTCATTTTCCTCAATGATCTCAAAATCTTCTCCACCCGACAATACTTTTACCATATTTTGTATGGAATCATCCAGTACAATTTCGAGTTCGTGTATAATTTCCAGTTGTCTTTTAAAGGCACCGGTAAAAGCAATGTTTTTTTCGGGGAATAGCAGTGAAAAAAAACTTTGGATGGCTTCCTGAAGAGGTTCTATCTGAGAATAAAGAAAACTGCCCTGGCTCTTTAAATAGAACTCAATTGTTTCCATTACATTTTGTTGGGTTTTTTCGCCGAACCCCTTGTATAATTTGAGCCGGTTTTCCTTACAGGCATATAAAAGCTCCCCAATACTTTCAATTTCCATTTCTTTCCAAATGGTAGCAATTTTTTTAGGTCCAATACCTTTGATGTTTAGCATCTCCAACACTCCGGGTGGAGTTTTTGCAATCATCTCTTCCAGAGCTTGTAATACACCAGTGGTTAACAATTCAATTACCTTTTTACCGGCTGATTCGCCAATCCCTTTAATGCCAGCTAATTTATCAGTAGGGGTTTCACTTAGCTGTATAGGTAATTTTTCTATTGTAAATGCCGCCGCCGCATAAGATTTGGCCTTAAAGCTGTTTTCATTGTGGATGTCCATCAATTTAGCTAATAAAGAGAACGACTCTGCAATCTGGTAATTATTCATAGTCAAATGTAAATCGAATTTTTAAAATTCTTCTGTAAGTAACAATCATATTGTGGGGCAGTAATTTCCTTAGTAGTCATTTGGACCCTTCGGACAATACTAAATGGTGCAGGGGAGTAGGCCAAAATAAAGAGAAATGGAATAGAGGGGCAGGGCATACAAGCAAAAAGTCCCGGCAATTGCCAGGACTTTTTTATTAGTTTCGCTTTTAAAAAGCAAAGCTTACTTCTTTTTTGCAGCAGCTTTTTTAGCTGGAGCTTTTTTAGCTGGAGCTTTCTTAGCTGGAGCTTTTTTAGCTGGAGCTTTCTTAGCTGGAGC
>CANJAW010000287.1:0-4173 GCA_947472215.1 Chitinophagaceae bacterium | reverse complement strand
GTTAAACGAGCAGCTGATAGTAGCGGGGGATGAACCAATTGCATTTGACCATGATTGCCGAGAAGGTATTTGTGGAATGTGTAGTATGCACATCAATGGGAGGGCGCATGGGCCTTGGACCAATAACACCACCTGCCAGCTTCACATGCGTGCGTTTAAGGATGGCGATACCATTGTAGTGGAGCCTTGGCGCAGCAAAGCTTTTCCTGTGGTAAAAGATCTGATGGTGGATAGAAGCGCCTTTGATAGAGTAATCCAAGCCGGCGGTTTTATTTCCGTAAATACTGGTAATGCAGTGGATGCCAACTGTTTACCAATTGATAAAAAAGATGCGGATGATGCATTTATGGCTGCTTCTTGTATCGGTTGTGGTGCATGTGTGGCAACCTGCGTCAACAGTAGTGCTATGTTATTTGTGAGTGCAAAGGTTTCTCAACTGGCTTTATTACCTCAAGGTGCACCCGAACGTGAGTCGAGGGTGTTAAATATGGTAGCCCAAATGGATAAGGAAAATTTTGGCAATTGCACCAATACCTATGCTTGTGAAGCTGAATGTCCAAAAGGCATTTCTGTGGCCAATATTGCCCGCATGAATAAAGAATACCTGCATGCCGGTATAAACACAGAGTCGTAATCGTTAGCTAAATGACAGGTTAAAAAACCTACTGAATGGAAGAGTTTAAGTTTGTAACCAATCAGATTGAAAAATCTTCATAGTTACTAAAATTATAAAATCAATAAAAAAGCGTTCCAGATAGCTGGAACGCTTTTTTAAGTTAAATAGGTTGAGTTAATTTATCCGAATAATCCACCTTTCTTAAAAACACAAACTCCTTCACCAATTTTAAATCCATTTTGGTAAACTTCGATTTTGTAGTTTCCGGTGGCAAAATTTGAATTCTGCTTCCAGTCAAAACTTACTGTTTGGCGTTGCCCCTGTGCGTAATTGATCTCAATTTTATGGGTGAAAAGTTTTTCAGCTCCATCACGGGTGGTAAATTTTCCTGATCCAAGTGCTTCTACAACTATTGGATTTCCATCAGGTGCTGCGATAGAAATATAAAGCTCCTTCGGTCCAGAAGTACTGATTCGGTTTTCATCCAAATCAAAAGTGATTCGAAGCTTATCTACTTTTTTTGCAGTAGTGGTTTGTTTTTCTTTCCCATTTTTCCTTTCATTTACCCCCAAAATATTAAAATTGGAAGCATGAAGGGTAGATCCTACATTGATCAAATCTTCTTTTTCTTTGATGACGGTTTTGGCTGATTCAAGATTTTTTTCCACTACTACTTTTTCCTGGGTTACCGCTTGTTTTTCTTTGGTTAACTGGATGTTTTGGCCTTTAAGGATCTCAACCTGTTCTTTGTAGCCTTGGATATCTGTATTAAGGGATGCGATCAGTTGCTTAGCCTCCCTTAGTTCAGCCTTGGTAGCATTTGCGTTGGAAAGTAAACTTTGAATACGTTCTTTCTTCTGTGCAATTTCCCTATCCTTTGTAGTGATAATACTGTCTTTTTTCGCATTGGTAGTTTTCAAAAGGTCAAAGCGCATTGTAGCATCATCGAGTAAACTTTGAAGTGTGTCTTTTTCAGTAACTACTACAGCGTATTGAGTATCTTTTTGCAATAAGATCTCTTTTGTTTGCCCTTTTTCCCATATAATATAACCCCAGGTACCTAGTAAGGCAATTACAAGTATAATCGTAATAATATTACGCCTATCTTTTTTTTCGGGCTGTGGGTATACAGGAGGGTGGTCTTCTGCGGAAGGGAAATTTTCAAATGCCATAATGTTTTTTTTATAAAATGATTGGTTTAAATTTCTAAATGTAAAGAATTGTATAACTGATTGTACTTTACAAATTTATATATCAAAGTTATAGTTATTTGCTAAAATCATGCCAAAGACGTTGTATATCCAAATTCAGTCGTTTCATTCAAACAATACATGATACGGTATTGTAGATAATATTGGACAATATATTAAAGTAATACTAAATATGTAAAGGGTAGTAGATCTATTGTAGTTTTAAAATATTGTTATGGATTTTGCCCGGTTTGGACATTTTGAAAAAAGGGGTTGATATTGCAGTTGTTTAGACTAGTTAATAACTACCTAGTTTTCCAATTCTTCCCCCACCACCTGCAAAAAACACTGCCTTTCCATTTTTTGCTTTTTGGCATACATGAAAACTTTCTTTGCTAATCCATTCCCAGGTATTTCCTTCATCTTTACTTAGATCTACCCCATTTAAGCCACAACTTACCCAGTTTTTTTTATTAAGCCATTCAATACAGCTTCGATATCCATGTGGCGGCGTTTTTGGGGAAAACCAGTCCTTACCCCCATTAAGGGTGAAGCAGCAGTTATTGGTAATGGAGTCTTGGGTGGTAAAATCTCCCCCAACTACCATTAATATTTTACTATTTTTTACTGCGACCGAATTAGCACCAGTAGTTTGTTTACCCTGGACAATGGGAAGTAGGATTTTTTTGTCCTTTATAAATAAGTGACTGCTAAAGCCGCCACTTACAAAAATAGCCGCTTGCTGGTTCAGTTTTCTAATATTGGTTCCACTGCTAGCAAAACAGGCTTCCCCACTGTCGGCTTTGGGTAAATGGTGCGCGGGAGTATTTTTCCAGCTGACACCTCCATCAAAAGTTCGGGCTATGAAAAATTTACCATCGATTGGGTCACCTAGTACAATTCCATTCTTTTCATTCAAAAACGCCATGGCATCCAAAAACATACCGGATGAATTGTTTTCATACACGATCTTCCAGTTGTTTCCTCCATCTTTGGTCCTTAGAAGGTAGGCTGGAGAAGAGATGCCCATAATGATAGCTACCGTATCATTAAAGGCTTCAATATCCCGAAAATCTGTTTTTTCAAAACCCTTCACCAGATTCCAGACAAATGTTTTACCACTATCCAAGGACTTACCTACCATGCCATTACTGCCGCTTACCCATATTACCCTGTCATTGACTACACTTAATCCCCGAATGGAGGTTTTGGTACCTGAATTAAGTATTTCAATACTTTGAGCCTGCAAACCCTCCATTGTGGCCAGCAGAAAGAGTGAAAAAACAATTATTTTGAATTGATTGGCCATAAGTTGATTTTTGTAGCTCAATTTATACACTAATTCGAAGTATTCTGGTATAATTTATTGTTTTGGGCAACATAAGTCCTTAAATATTCATTTGCTAGGCAATAAAATGGCAGTTGCAATCATTTAGTGGAAACCGAATTACGCATTACTAAATTTTCAAATTTTTATTATGATACCTTATTGGATGAGCAGGACTCAATTGATGTTGGGGGATGAGAAGACAGATCAACTCATGAATAAAAATGTACTGGTAATTGGGCTTGGCGGTGTAGGAGGGATTTGCGCAGAGATGATTGCAAGAGCAGGTATTGGAAAAATGACCATTGTTGATGGGGATGTGGTTGACCTGAGTAATTGCAACCGGCAGATTGCAGCACTGCATAGTACCGCCCAGCAATCCAAGGCTGCTGTAATGGCTGAGCGGATCCTTGATATTAACCCTGCAATTGAATTAACGGTGCTAAATGAGTTTGTGCAGGAGCAAAGAACAGTGGAGATCGTGCAAAATGGAGGGTTCGACTACGCGGTGGATTGCATCGATACCCTTACACCCAAAGTGTGGTTCATTAAAACTTGTATTGATCATGGTGTGCCAATTGTAAGCTCACTGGGGGCAGGGGGTAAAATGGATCCCTCGCAAATACAAGTGGCGGATATCTCCAAAAGCTACCAGTGCACATTGGCTAGGTATGTTCGGAAGTATTTGCATGAAATGGGGATTCATACGGGGGTGGAAGTTGTTTTTTCTCCTGAAAAAATCGATAAGGGTAGGGTAATCGTAACTGAAAAAGCATTTCCGAAAAAATCCTTGATTGGCACCGTATCATACATGCCGGCCATTTTTGGATGCATTACTGCTAGTGTAGTTATAAGAGGTTTATATAATTTAAAACATTGATATACAATAGTATATGAATGTTTGTTTTAATTTTAATCTATATAAAAACCCTTTATTATACAAAATTCATGAACGAAGCGCTCGATTGAACCTAAATACAGGAGTTTAAGTGATTTAATGAAGTAAAATGAAAGTTTAATTTGTTTGTAATTAATTGGTT
>CANJAW010000286.1:0-4193 GCA_947472215.1 Chitinophagaceae bacterium | reverse complement strand
TTTTTCATGAATGTGTAATTAAAAAGTAGCGTTGAAATTTCTATGGCAAATGTAAAATAAAAAAAATTGGCAGCACTAATTAAGCATAGCCTGCCAATATTTCCATTCGCTGTACGAAAACCAACCCTATCCATTCCATAGGTTGCCCTAGTATAAAACCACTACTTTTCGAAAGTTAGCATCCATTTTGAATGGTGCTATAAAAATTTAATCCATATTTTTTACCAATAAAAAATAGGACTGCAAATAATATCCACTCAAAGCTTCAGGACTAGTTTTGCTGATGGCAATTTTTTCGATTTGCTGTTGAATTTTCTCTTTTACTTTTTGCAAGGAATCCCTCATCCGCTTTTTATCCATCTCTATTTTCATTCGAATTGAATCCATACGCTTTTCTATTTCTTTTTTTAAATCATCCCCCTCTATCATTTGAATGCCATTCACATCAATTGAAACTTTATTTCCATTTTCATCTATATAGGTTCCTTTGCCATTAATTTTAATCTTCATTTTTCCGCCATTTTTTGAGTTATCAACTGGCTCTCCATCCAAAGTATACAGACCATCTGAGTTCATTATATATTCTATATTTTGTCGCCATCCCCTTTCTTCATGATCATAGAGTAAGATACCCCAGTCATCATTAGCAGAATTATCAAAATGCAATGTACTATTCCAATTCAAACTACGGTCAATCTTAATTCTTTTTCCTACTGGCACATATACGGTTATGATTACACCCTGATTACGAAATTTATTTTTTTGAGTAATCCCAATACCTTTATCCAATTGCAATACTGAATCTTTTTGTGTTACATTAAAATTAATTAGGTTCGCTGTTGTATCAGCAAATCTTTTGTTTCTTCCGTTTGCCAATTTTACTAGGGTAACTCTAAAGCTATCATTAGCAGATTTTAGAATTTTAATTTCTACATTTTTTATAAATAAAGTGTCGTCTTCCAAGCCAATATTTTCAAACGGTGATAGATGAAAAAATTGATTTCGGTTATACTTATTCTGCAATGTTTGAGAGGTTAATTCAAGTTTATTAACCAAAGGATTGGATAAATAAACTTCTTGTTCATATAAATTATTAGTACTCTTAAAATCTCTTACTACTGCTGATAGTAGACTAATAAAACAAGCCAAGCCAATCAGCCAAAGTCCGATAAAAGTGAATCTCAATACTCTTCGATTAGATTTCATTTTAGCCAAGCGGCGTATAATCCAGGTAATAACACCTATTACGGGCACTGCAATAAAAAGTACTAGCGTTCCCCAAGCAAAAATATTTTGCCAACCATCCGTCAATAAAAAGTCTTTCAGCGGAAAAATTCCGATAGAAAAAATAGCAAAAGCAAATAAGGCAACTACCAATGCAAAAGCAAAACAACCTATAAAAAAATAAGCAATGGCTTTTACGAGCAACACAATAATATCACCAAGCGATCGGCCTGTTCGCTTTAATAAATTGGTTGCTTCAGCACCTACTGTTTTCCCTTTATCTTCTACGAAAGACTTTGCTTCCTTGCCAAATTTTTCCGCCCGCTGCTGCACATCTTTCATTTCGCCCACCACCGAGTTTTTAATCGAATGCAAGTCTACTTTTTCTCCTTTCATTTCTAGCTTTTCGGCAGTATTAGTAGCCTGGGGAATTGCCAGCCATAATATAATATATACAATTAATGAGCCTGGACTAAAGGAGAAACTATTGAAATGAGGGAAATCCAAAAATCCCCAATGGCTCCAACGAAATACAAAACTTAAAAATGGCAATAAAAATAATACCCTAGGAATCCAGGCGCTTACTGCGAAATAATTACCCATTCCGCTGCACACGCCTGCGATTATTTTTTCATCTGGGTCTCTGAATAATTTTTTTCGGGTACCCCCAATTACAGCAGATGCACTGCTGGGCAAAGCAATCCACAAAATCAGGTAGGCTAGCAATCCTGCACCAGCAAAAGCCATTACCACAAAAAGGATCCTTACCAAAATAGGATCTATCCCAAAGTAATTTGCCAAACCGCTACATACACCGCCAATTAACTTGTCATTTTCATTCCTGAACAGGCGTTTGGAAGCCGCTGCAAAAGCTGCATTGGATTGAAATTGATCGGCTCTGGCCGACTGGGCGCCATCCGTTTGTCTAGAACCAGCAGGATTCGCCTCTTCGGCTTCAAAATCTTCTGGCCGGCCCATGCTATGGATGATGGCATTTACATCCTCATCCGTAATACAGGCTGTCCCTTTTTGTAGTCTTTCCTGAAAGAGTTCGCCAATGCGGCTTTCGATATCGTTGATGATCTCCTCTTTGCCCTCTTCATTGGCAAAATAATGGGAAAGGCTTTCGGTGTAATTTTTAATTAATTCAAAAGCGGTTACTTCTATCGGTACCACTTGTCCGTGGAAGTTGATATTTATTACTTGCTTCATGGTTGTTTTTTTTATGTGCTGGTGGTTTCACCACAACAAAATGCTTGAGCGTTGCTTTTTATGTATATAAGAAAAGTATTAGTCCGGTTGATTAGCGGGAAAATTTTGGTTATCTTTTGTTTCCTGCTCTGCAGAATGTGCTTGCTCAGCCTTTGAAAGTGTTTTTACTGCGTTGGCCAATTCATACCAGGTTGCTTCCAGTTCCTTATAAAAAGTTGCCCCCTTTTCTGTCAAAGAAAAATACTTCCGTGGTGGGCCACTATTACTTTCTATCCATCGATAGGTAAGGAATTCGGCATTTTTTAACCTTGTTAGCAGGGGATATAAAGTGCCTTCGAATATGTTCAGGTTGGCCGACCTCATTTTTTCGATAATGTCGGAGGGATATGCCTCCCCCTGCTTGATGATTGAAAGAATGCAGAATTCCAATACTCCTTTCCGCATCTGGCTGGCGGTGTTGTCTATGTTCATGCTGTCATTTTATTTTTTCAAAATACTCCTACAACTTACGGAAAGCAATCTTCCATATCCTTGATTCAGGTTTTTTTTGCTATTCCCTGCACAAATATACATATTATTTAGTACTATGCAATACATAGTACCATTTATTTTAAAATTACTGTTTTTATAATCTGGCAGGAAGCGTCAATATTGTCAGAATAGTAAATAAATCATTTCAACCCATAACCACTAAGAGTCAGTATTACCCTTCATAGTAAATACTCTTATCGGGCACCTAAATAGCTAGGTGCAGCGTGAGACAACGCTTTTGTTGAGGTGGAAACAAGTTAAAATTAAATTCCTTTAATTAATATCAATACCTTAATTATAATTATTTTAACTTCGAAATGCCTATCCGACAACTCTCTTATTAATAGGATACTTCAACAAAAAATAACTTATGCCTGCCTCCATATCTGTTACAGCTTATGAAAAACAATGGATAAAAAAATTCATTGAAGAACAATATCTTATCTCAATAACTGATAGTTTTAGTTGCAAGCAGCTGAGTGCACTATTAAAAAAAAATCAGGCTATTTCAATCAGTTATAATACCATTAGAAGGCTTTTCAACATTGTTAAAGCTCCTAACAGGGCCTCTATGTTTACACTCAACACTATTGCACAGGCAATTGGATTTTCCAGCTTTGATGCCTTTAAAATTCACATCGTTGCCTTTGATTTTACCGCTTTCAATGAAATGCTGATGTTGTCGCTGATGAATAATAAAGCCGACCACAAAAAAATTATTGACGGTATCAGTAAGCTGAGCGTCACTAATTGGGAGGAAGCTTATCTCATCAAAAGCACCGTTGACTTATGCATACAATTGGATGATTATACTCTGCTGAAAAAAATCATAAATACCCCTTTTAAAATTGAAGATATAGGAGTGCAACAAAGGATATTCATCAGCTTTCAGCAACTATATATTGAAACTGCCAAGGGCAATAAAAAAATGAATGCTTTTGTTCTGAAGCACATTCCAAGCTCGATATTATTGCAAAAAATTTTACTGCAGACCTACGTATTGGAGCAAATGCTTACCGGCTTTTGGGGTAAGTGGCTATCCGCTGCAGACATCACACTGATTGATGATATGCCAGTTTTCAAGAATATTCTTCTTTGCCAAAAAGAATTTATGGAGAAAAATGTAGCTGGGGCTAAAGCGCATTTTTTAAAAACCAAGGTTGCCCTGCGCAATAAAAACATTTTCATTCACCCCATTTTACTCGGTAGGATTGCCGCTTGGGATT
>CANJAW010000285.1:0-4203 GCA_947472215.1 Chitinophagaceae bacterium | reverse complement strand
ATATTAACCCATCTGCATTTTGATCATTGTGGTGGATGTATTATACGGGTAGGCAATCAATTAATTCCCGCTTTCAAAAATGCTACTTATTGGAGCAATGAAAAGCATTGGCAATGGGCTACTGAGCCCAACGATCGTGAAAAAGCAAGTTTTTTAAAAGAAAACATTTTACCCATTAAAGAAAGTGGTCAATTGAAAATGGTAGACAATATTAATTCCCAAGAGGAAGCTAACTAAGCCTCGGTTAATATTGTACCATCGGGCATATTGGCTGAATTGTCATTCATACTAGTAAACGGCCACACAGAGGCAATGATGCTTCCTGTGATACAACTGAATGGGAAAACGATTGTTTATGTAGCGGACCTTTTACCCTCTAGTGCCCATATCCCGTTGCCCTATGTTATGGCATATGACATGTTTCCGCTCACGACCCTACAGGAAAAAAAAGCATTTTTAGTATGGGCTCAAAAAAATGACTGCATTTTATTTTTTGAACATGATCCTGAGAATGAATGCTGCAATTTACAATTAACAGAAAAAGGCATTCGTGCAAAAGATCATTTTACATTAAGTGAATTGAAGTAATCAACGCTAGTTTTACTGAGCTACATTGACTGCATAAAAACAAACTTCCACCTATCGAAAGCTTACTAGGGAAGTCAAGGGATACCGCAGATTCTTATACCCGTACATATCTACTTTTACGCTACCAACGGCTATAGGACTCTCTACGCGCAATATTAAATGATTGGGATCGTCACTCACCCAAGCGGTCATTTTTTCACCACCCTGAAACATGGTTCCCTTTATCAGCAAGGGTTTAAACTTGATTGCCCTAAACTTTCCATACCGAGTTTTCACATTTTCCTTTCCAAGATACCTAATATATAAATGATAGACTTCGTCATCTAAAAACATGTCAAAAGGGATTTTGTCACCAGGTTGATATTGATCAAAATTAATATTACGAGCATAATAAATGGCACTGATTACATCTTGTATACAATTGGGAGTCTTAAATACACCATTGGTACTAACTGCTGTACCAGTTAAATGATTAAATGTTACATTATTGTATATTTTATATCCGCCCTCATCTACATTGCGTACAAATTTTACAGGAAACATATTGGCCGTATCAATGTACGTTTCATAGCGATCCCTTACCTTAAAAAAATTGTCAAAAAAGGAATAGGATTTCCCCTCCCCCACACAGTGATAAACCGTTCTGCCATTAAATCTTTCCAAGCTAGAAGTAAACGTAGCTTCCCCTGCACCAATATAAAGCCCCAAAGAATTGTAAAATACTTTCATCGTAATTACTTCATCCTCTCTAAATGCAGTATTCTTTATACCGCAAAAAACTCCTGAAGGCTCTAGACCTTGCTGGGTAAATGCAGAAAAGATAATCAGCACAATTCCCGCCTTAAAATTTACATTCATTTTTCTTTTACAATTTTTATATTTATTAATAACAAACTGCCTATCACAGCAGGCACAACCACATTAATCAACCAAATAGCCATAGAAGCGGTTCCAATACCCAACTCATTGCCAGTATACATTTTAAAAATAACCCATGCTGTAGTTACCCTCACAGGCAATTCTACAAACCCCAAGGAAGGTATAATTGCCATAATCATATAAAATACTGTCAATAGGCAAAAACATAACCAACTGGCAATCTCCACTTGCATAACGTGCAATAGCAACACATATTGCACCACAAATACAATATACCGAACCAAGGATAAAAATAAAATTTGCAGCAACTGTTGACAACTAAATTCATCCAAAACCCTGATATGACGGACTAATTTAGCAAATCTTGGTAGCCGTTCCATAATTCTAACCAACCAACCTATTCGAAAATAGAGTAACAAAAATAGTAGGGTTAAGCCAATGATTAAATACAATAAAGTATCTCTCAACATTTCGGGCAAAAAAGCCAATACCCTGTTATTGAATGGAAAAAGATATTTTACATACAACAAGCCTAAACAGCCCATTAGCATAGTTACGAGTAACTGGCTAACACTTCCCACCAAACTTAAAGAGATTGCCTTAACCCGAAGTTCTTCTTTAACATATAAGATTCTACCTCCAAATTCTCCCACTCGATTGGGGGTAAGCAGGGTAACCGCACAGCCAGATAACACGGACTTGACCGCTTTGGGAAATGAAAATTGCTGTATAGGATTGATTAACAACTGCCACTTGATGGACTCAATTCCCCAGTTAACAAAAACCAATATAATTGCAAGCCAAAATTTCCAACTATTCCATTCATTACTGATTTGCACCCACTTTGTTAAAAAATCAGGCTGATTACTAATTTGCCTATACAAACTACCTGACAACAAGAGAAATAATACAGGCCCGAAAAAGTAATTAATAAATATTTTAGCGTTTTTATTCAATACAGTAATTTAATTTATTTCGGATCTAGCAGCAAAGTTAGAAAAGAGACGGTTATGTTTCATTACTTTTGTTACTTACCAAGTCCTGTATTTTTATGGGCCTAAAGTATAAAAGCTAGTTTTATCGTATGCAATGACTACATAATACCTTTAGTTGATTCAATAGTACAAATTTGCGGCAATTATCAAAGCAAAAAAGTTTATTCCAGTTACAAGTATAGTTTAAATATCCAGTTAATCAACCAACAAATAATTTAGTGGAAAAGAAATCGAAAATAATTTTAGGGATTGATCCTGGTACGGTTGTAATGGGCTATGGCTTAATTGAAATAAGTGGAAGTTCGATTCGGCTGGTTGAAATGGATATTTTAAAACCTGGCAAGGTAGACGACCCTTATAAAAAATTACAGCTTATTTACAATACGGTAAGTGGACTGATTATTAAATACAAACCAGCTGTTTTTGCCATTGAAGCCCCTTTTTTTGGAAAAAACGTACAAAGCATGCTTAAGCTTGGTCGTGCTCAAGGAGTAGCCATTGCAGCCGCTATGCGCCATGGATTGGAAGTAACCGAATACGCTCCTAAAAAAATAAAACAATCCGTCACCGGCAATGGAAATGCCAGCAAGGAGCAGGTACTGAAAATGCTGCAACGTTTATTGAATTTCAAAGATGATCCTGCCTATTTTGATGCATCAGATGCGCTAGCAGTAGCTGTTTGCCACTATTTTCAGGAAAATTCTGTTCTCGGACAAACGAGCAACAAAGTAAATGGTTGGGATGAGTTTTTGAAAAAAAATCCGGCAAGATTAAAAAAGTAAATGATTCCCCTTCTCTAAAAAAATTGTCAAATGAATGCTATTTAATCGCAGCAATAATCCGCTGCTGAATCTCTGTAAACTCTTCCACGGTTAGTTTTAATTTATTACGCGTAAAATTTAGATCATCGGCTGAATGGATAGGCAATAGATGCAAATGCGCATGAGGCACTTCCAAACCCACTACTGAAATACCACATCGGTTACAATCAAAAATTTGCTCTATTGCCTGGGCAATTGGCTTAGCAAACAATAATATTGATGACAAATAATCATTCGGTAAATCAAAAAATTTATCGGTCTCTTTCTTAGACACTATCAACACATGCCCTTTTACTAAAGGAAAAATATCCAAAAATGCAAAAAAAAGATCACTCTCTGCAATCTTATAGGAAGGAATCTCTCCTTCAATAATTTTTGAAAACAAAGTCATTGGCAAATTTATTATCGTTAAAATAAGTGCTCCGGCAATTATACCATTAGGCGAATGGGTAGCCAATAAAAACTTAAATCGGACACAAGTGAAAGGGGCCACTGGTTAACACCGGTGGCCCCTTTCACTTATACTATCATTAGAACCCTAATATTTCCATAAATCCTGCTCGTAAGTAAATATTTTCTCCTTCAGTCTCTCTCCTTCTAACAATTGAAAAACCCCATTATCAACCATTCCTTTTTGGAGCTTGATAGGGATATCAAAGGGGTTATCAATGGTACTTTTAATAATTCTCCCACTAAACATTCGGCCTTCAAATAAATCTTCCCAACTCAGTCTTGCACCAAAATTCTTGCCATTATACACATCATATTTTGCTAAAACAGGTCTCAAATCTGGGTAATATATCCAAAATAATTCTGATTCTCCCAAATCAACACCTGTAGAAGTTATTACCCTTTTTAGAGGGGAAATACCCAATATTCTCCAAAAAAGCCTGGAGCTTTCCTTGTCAAATATTACCTCT
>CANJAW010000284.1:0-4207 GCA_947472215.1 Chitinophagaceae bacterium | reverse complement strand
GAAAAGCCAACCAAAAGCTGTTTATTAACTATCAATAATATTGACAGGGAGAATAGATGTTTATTATCTACTTCTAATTGAAACTAAAGTACTATTTGCAATAAATAGCAGCGAATAACTTTTTAACCAAATGTTGCTAATAAAAGACAATGGAATTATAGTGTGCTGAAAAACTGATGCTCAAAATATGAACAGAAAGAATTTTTTATCTGCAGTAATACCTCTGGCGGCCAATTTCACTGAATCGAATAGGGAGTATGAAACGATTGAGTCAACAAGCCAACGTCGTATACCACCCTATTTACAAAAAGGTGACACCATCGGTATCACCTCACCAGCAGGGTACATAAGTATTGAAGATATTCAGCCCGCTATAAACAAGTTTAGAGAATGGGGCTTTGAAGTAAGTATCGGTGCTACAATAGGCAAAAAAGATTTTACTTTTGGTGGTACTGATAATGAAAGACTACAAGATTTTCAACAGATGCTAGATGATAAAAATATCAGTGCAATCATGTGTGCAAGAGGTGGCTATGGTGCAGTTAGGATAATTGACAAAATAGATTTTACTGCCTTTTCAAACCATCCAAAATGGATTATTGGATTTAGTGATATCACAGTACTGCACAGCCATTTGAATAGAAACTTGGGAACTCCCTCTATCCATTCTAAAATGTGCAATAGTTTTCCTGCGGACTGGAACAAGGCAACGCCGATCCAGAAAGAAACCATTGAAAGCATACATCAGTGCCTTATTGGAGAAAATATGAGCTACAAAGTGCAGTCTAACCCAAATAATAAAGCAGGAACGGCAACCGGTATATTAGTAGGAGGAAATTTAAAAACGATTGAATCATTATCGGGTAGTAAAAGTGATATCCATACAAAGCACAAAATTTTATTCATAGAAGATACAGGAGAATACCTTTACAGCATTGACAGAATGCTATGGAACCTAAAAAGAAGTGGTAAATTATCCCAACTCCAAGGCCTACTGGTTGGAGGATTCAAGATTAAGCCAGACGACGAAGGCGAAGCATTTGGAAAAACAATTGAAGAGATTGTTCTTGAAAAAGTGGCTGAATATGAATACCCGGTTGGTTTTGATTTTCCACTAGGGCACCAACCAAATAATTTTGCAGTAAAATGTGGTATGCGGCATCAATTATCCATTGACTTAAACGACTGTACTTTAAACGAAGTGAAATGATAAAAACTCCCCCTTACTTAAAAAAAGGTGACACCATCGCCATTACCTGCCCGGCAGGCTATATGCCAAAAGCAAAAGCGCAAAACTGCATAGACAGCTTGCAGCAATGGGGCTTTGAAGTAATGGTGGGTAAAACATTGGGAAGCAAATCGAAAAACTATTTTTCAGGTCCCGATGAATTTCGCCTCAACGAACTGCAAGCCATGCTTGATGACGACAGCATTAAAGCCATTCTTTGTGGGCGGGGAGGATATGGTGTAAGTAGAATTATTGACCAGTTGGATTTTACAAGATTTAAAAGAAATCCAAAATGGATCATTGGATTCAGCGATATCACAGTACTGCACGCACATATTTTTACCAATTATAAAATATCCTCCCTCCACGCACCCATGGCGGCAGCATTTAATAACGGTGGAAATAAAAATGAATACATCGCTTCTCTACACAATGCCCTGCTTGGAAAAAAAGCAAAATATAGTTGTAGTATTCATCCCCTTAATCAAGAGGGAATTGCAACAGGAGAACTGATTGGTGGAAACCTATCCTTGATTACCCATCTTATTGGAACCAAATCAGACATTGTAACAAAAAATAAAATACTCTTTATAGAAGACGTAGGTGAGCTAATTTATAGTACAGACAGAATGCTATATCAACTCAAAAGAAGTGGCAAATTGGAAGGTCTTGCAGCGCTGATATTGGGTGGATTCTCAGATACAAGGGATACAGAACGCCCTTTCGGCAAAAAATTGGAGGAAGTAATCCACGAACTCGTGAAGGAATATGACTATCCAATTTGTTTTAATTTTCCAGTTAGCCACGAAAAAGAAAACTATGCTTTGAAAATTGGAGGTACCTATCAATTAAAAATAAGCAAAAAAACTGTTCAGCTAATGGAGATCTAACAGTGAGTCCAGCTTTTGATGATACAAAGGAAAATCAGTTAAATTATTATGCAAGCCCTTCTCAATGGTAATAAACTCATCGCTTGATTTAAGTACTTCCTTCAGTTTTTTTGCACAGCGATCAGGAATCACCCTGTCATCGGTACCATGAAATATTGTGATGGGCACTTTTATATCCTGTAAATATTGGTAGGTAGGGATTTTATAATTTGATATCCTGTAAGTTGGGTAAATGAAAACATAACAACTCATTAAATCAGGAATACTGCTATAGGGAGTTTCTAAAATTAACCGCTTACAGTCGGAAACAGAAGTTAAGTAAGCTGCAATACCCGATCCAAGGGATTTGCCATAAATTATGATGCTATCCTTTTTGTACTTGGTTAAAGCCATTTTGTAAATCTGAACAGACTGCTGGTAGATTATTTTTTCACTTCTTTCTCCGATCGTTTTTCCATATCCTGGATAATCTGCCATCCAAACCTCATATCCATGGCGGGTAAAGTTAGCTGCAAATTTTGCACACCGATGTATGTTTTCTCTATTGCCATGAAAATAGATTACCACTCCTCTCCTTACTGAATCTACTGGTGTGAACTGAACCATATTCAGTGTATCGGTCTTATTAAATGGAATTTCTACTTCTTTAAAAGGCATGTCGAACTGATAACGATAATTTCGGTCCAACACAGTTGGGTGAAATAAAAAATAATCCTGCAAATAATACAATGCAATCCCGATTACGCAATAAAGCAACACAATTATTTTTGTCCAGCGAAAAATTTTTTTTTTCATTGCGATTCATTTATTTTTTGGAGAAGATATCTGCAAGTTACTACACCATCAGCAAAATCAAACAACTGAAAAAAACTATCTTTTTCAATCAAGTTTTTAAAATATCCCGTATAAAATTATGGTATTCCGGAAAGGATGGTAAATTATTATGCCCGCCACCTGTAATGCGGATCAGTGTCACCTTTCTGGGATTTAGTGCTTTCAGCTTTTCACTATTATGGATGGGTATCAACCAGTCTTTAGTGCCGTGAAGTATGTACGTATGGCAATTCACTTTAGGCAGCCATTTGTCGGTACGCATATGAAATCGAAGCAACAGTTTCATGGGAAGAATCGGTAAAAATCTTTCCGCTACTTTTTTAAAACTGAAATAGGGTGCATCCAAAATTAGGTAGCGCGGACTATTTTCGCTGGCTAAATGGGCAGCAAAACCGCTACCTAGACTTCTGCCATAAACAATCAAATGATTTTCGTGATAAGTTGCTGCCAATGTATTGTATACAAATTGCATATCCTTAAGCATATCTTTTTCAGTACGCTTGCCCGTACTTTTTCCAAAACCTCGGTAATCAACCAATACTACATCATATTGATACCGATAAAAGTCCGTAGCATACTTTGCCCAACCCTTTATACTTCTACTATTACCATGGAAATACAATACCAGCCCAAGGGGTTTGTCTACATAAAAATGAAGTCCATTGATTCGCACACCCGGTTCAACATCGAAAAATAGCTCTCGAAATGGAGCATCGTACTTGTATTTGAAATTTTGATGCAGTTTTTCAGGTTTGAAAATAAATCGCTCCTGCACCAGATATGCTAACAATAGCAATACTAGGTACCCAACGATAATATAGAGGAGTGTAGATGACATTAAATGTATTGATATTATGCTACTGACAACAGATATAAAAAAATTACGCTCACCTGACAATAATTGATGTAGCTAAAACCTTTTCAAATCTACACTTTGAATAGACCAACATTCGAAGCGTTGAAATAGTATCATTTTAGCAATAGGCAATAGTAGCACTCCAAACTTCGGTTGTTGGTCAATAAGACCAACAACGGCAACAACGGCAGCTAAAGATATAATTTTCAATTGAAGTATCAACCCATGTTGGTCTTTTTGACCAACATGCGAAGCGTTGACATAATATCATTTTAGCAATAGACAATAGCACTGCAAACTTCAGTTGTTGGTCAATAAGACCAACAACGGCGACAGACCAACAACGGCAACAACGGTAGCTAAAGATATAATTTTCAATTGAAGTATCAACCCATGTTG
>CANJAW010000283.1:0-4231 GCA_947472215.1 Chitinophagaceae bacterium | reverse complement strand
TATTGCTAGTACCACTATAATAGCTGCCGGAACTACAATAAATGGTGATATTAAAAGCGAGGGCGATATTCGTATAGATGGTACCCTCAATGGTAATCTTACTGCAAATGCTAAAATTTTTATAGGAGCTGAAGGCATGGTGGAGGGAAATATTAATGGGGTTCATGCAGATATATTTGGAAAGGTAAAAGGGAATTTAAAAATCAAGGAATTACTACAGTTACTTGGAAAATGTGATGTTGAGGGAGATATTTTTGCTTCAAAACTTCAAATTGAGCCTACGGCAAGATTTAATGGTAGCTGCCATACTGGAGCAAGTGTGGTTGGATTAAATAAAGAATTGGGTAATGTAGTAAATAAATAAATCTTTAAAATACCTTTGTGGGTAGTATGAGTCCACAAATAAAAATAATTTCTCCTCTCTTTTTAGTATTTAACCTTACGATTTTAGTATTGTATGCAATAAGAGGCATCTTAGCCCAATGGGGAATTGATACTACAATTTTAAACATTGCTAATGGTATCTTCTTTTTATTAAGTCTACTTACTTTTATTATGCAACGAAAGGCATTAGAAAATAGTAACCCCAATGTTTTTGTAAGAAGTGTAATGGGAGGGATGCTAATTAAAATGTTTGTAACTATTTCTGTTGTGATTGTTTATAGGTTGATTGCAGGCAATAGTGTTAGTAAGGTCTCTGTTTTTTCCGCCATGTTTTTATACCTGCTCTATCTTGGAGTGGAAGTGGCAGTAATTACCAAATTGAATAGAAAAAAAAATGGCTAAGCAGGAAGCCCCTTTACACCAATTGCAGCAGTACCTGCCTGAAGGTAGTTTCGAGGAGGTTTCCCAATACCTGCTTCTGTATAAAGTTCAACTAACTATAACGCGTGAACGAAAATCGATTTTAGGCGACTATAGAAATTCGCAAGCCGACCAAAACCATCGGATTAGCATTAATGGCAATCTCAATCAATATTCTTTTTTAATTACCCTTCTTCATGAATTGGCCCATCTGTTTACTTATGAGCGTTTCGGTCACCGGGTATCAGCCCATGGGCAAGAGTGGAAGAATGAATTTAGTAAAGTGTTGGCCCTTTTTTTATTAAAAAAAATATTTCCGTTGGATATTCAAAAAGCATTGTATAAAACGCTGCAAAATCCTGCTGCCAGCAGTTGTTCGGATGCTTACCTGTTAAGGGTTTTGCGTCAGTATGATAAAAAAGTGGAAGGGATGCTTTTAATTGAAACCTTACCGGTAGGGGCTGTTTTTACAATAAAAGGAGGTAGGGAATTTAAGAAAGCCGAAAAAGTTCGAAAGCGTTTTAAATGTGTAGAATTGGCAACCGGTAAAATGTATCTTTTTAGTCCAGTGTACGAAGTGCAGGTTGCCATATAAAACTGATAGGCTAATCAGTAAGACTCCTTTTATATTTAGTAAATCTATATTTTTTTCGCCAGCATTTTTTTACTGCTAGATAAATTGCTATAATAATTTGATCATCCAGATATCACAGCCAGTATGGCCAGTGTTTCCGAGTGGACCGGTTAAGTAAGTAAATCCAAATTGTTCATACAACGGAATGGCCGAAATCAATTCGGGCATTGTTTCCAAATATACTTTTTTGTACCCAGCCTTTTTTGCTGCAATAAGGCATTGCTCTATTACTGCTTTTCCAATTCCCTTCCCCCTCGCAGAAGGGGCCAAATACAATTTTACCAATTCGCAGGTGTCTGCAGCTAAACCGGTTGTAGGATTAATGCCACCCCCTCCAACAATAGTGTTATTTAGAACTGCTACATGGTAGATTCCCTTTTGTTGTTGAAATAATTCGTACAAATAATCCGTACTATCATCAAAATAAACTGTGCCAGGTTTATCGGCTCCAAATTCAGTTAGGGCATTCCTAATTATAATTGCCAAAGCAGCATTATCAGCTGGTTCTATTAATCGGATAAAAAAAGGGTCCATTTTTTAAAATTCTTTCATGTACAATTCGATACTGCTTAAGCAATCCTCTATTTTGAGGCAATCAAAATTTTTAAAGCGCCAACAAACTACAACCCCTAATATCCGTGTTATCCAGTCTGCCTAAAAGTTCAAAACTACCATCAGGATAGAGTTTGCCTGCATCTTCTGTTGCGATGAAAGAGCAGGAGTAGATATTAGCAAGATCTATACAATTGATGGCCCCCCGGATTTGCCGGTCATTATTGTTTAGGTGAATGGCAAAGGGATCGTCTTCTTCGCGCAGTAAAATTTTCATCCATGGAGGGCAGTTGAAAATTCCATCACCGAAAGAATAGGCCTGGCTCAACATTTCGGTCATTCCATATTCTGAATGAATTTTTTCAAGGCAAAACTGGCGACATAATATTTCATGAACCTGAGCCCGGGTCATTTCTTCTCTTCTGCCTTTCATACCACCGGTTTCCATAAGGGTCGTATGCTTTAGTGGACGAGGGAATTGCTCGGCAAAATCCAGTAATGCAAAGGTTACTCCTAGTAGGAGCGTTTTTTGTTGCTGTGCTTCGAGATGTTGGAGACAATTATCAAGTTTTTCCCATTCGTTTAAATAAAAACCACTTTTCGGGTGTCCGCTTTGTTGGATCAGTTCATCCGCCATCATTACCAGCGATGAATTTTTTCTTTCTAGGTAAGCAGGAAGTAAAGCGATGATGCACCATTGGGAAGGGTCTCCGTAGAATAAACGAAACGTTTCATTAAAGCTTTTTGCATAAATCGACTTGTCTTTTACGAAATGCAAACTATTGACAGTTTGGGTAGTTCCACTACTTTCGAAGATTGCTTCTGCTTCAAAATCAGTGGTTACCACTTGGTGAGTCTTAAAAAATCGGATGGGTAAAAAGGGAATTTTGTCAATTCGGTCTATTTGGTGTGGTACAATTTTAAGCAAATGGCAATATTGCCTGTACACAGGGTTGTATTGGTGTTGAAATTGAAAAATTTCTAGTGCAAGCGAATTGAAATCACCATCCTTTGCAGTGAAAATTTTATCTGGGGCGATTATATTTTTAACAGATGTATTCAATTTCTATTAGTAAATTTGAGAAATAATCTACAAAGATGCGGAACACAATTATCATTTTCATCATTAGTTTACTAGCGGTTAGTTGTAGCAAGGATAAATATACGTCTGCTCCCCAGATAAAATTCGAATCTGTAAGCCCCGACAGGGTAAGCAGCGGAGTTACCCTTGGAAGCCCAGATATTCCAGTAATTACCCTTTCTGTAACGGATTCAGAAGGTGATTTAGGGTTCAAAACAGGAAAAGACACTTCTTACATCTATATAAAAAACTTATTGATTAATCGGTTGGATTCTTTTGTTTTACCCGATATTCAGTCGGTAGCCACTAAAAATTTCCAGGCTGATATCCGGATCAATGTGTTTGATATTTTACGAGGATCTACTCGGGCCCGTCCTAAGGTGGATACCCTTCGGTATGAGATTTATGTGAAGGATTTTGCAAAAAACAAAAGCAATAAGGTTACTACCGCCCCTATTTATTATGTAGTTCCATAATGCGGCGCTTATTTCATTTTATACTGTCGCATTCTATATTTATTGCAATTTGTGCTGCGGCACTTAGCTTTCAAACAGGTCAGTTGATAGGAATTGCAGTAGATGGTTTTCTTCTCGGGTTCATTTTTTTTGCAGTATTGGTTGGATACAATGGCTATTGGTTAGTAAGCAGGTATTCATTTTCTGGCACCCATACGATCCATACACTTATTGAAGCGGGCAGGTATTCTTTTATCTTGCTGGTGTTGGCTTTTGGGGGTATGCTTTTTTGTTTCACTCAGCTGGAATGGGTATTCAGTAATTTGGTGCTTTCTGGCATTTTGTTTGCCTTGTACCTACTTCCTATTTTGCCTTTTAAGGAGTTAGAATGGATTCGAAGAATAGGTTTTATGAAAACTGTATTGCTTGCTTTTACCTGGGCTATACTAACCACCCTTGTTCCTTTGCAGGTTCCAATTTGGTCAATGGGGTCTTTGGCGAGTTTGATTTTTATTGGTCGCTTTTTTTTTATGCTGCTTTTGTGTATTATTTTCGATAAGCGAGATGCAGCGGTGGATAAGATTCGGGGGTTACAAAGTTTGGCTACCGCCTTCAATCCCATAGTGCTTCATTTTTTGATTGCATTTATTTTTCTGGGGTACTGCAGTATCCATTATTTCATAAAGGGGTATGGTGTAGGGAACG
>CANJAW010000282.1:0-4235 GCA_947472215.1 Chitinophagaceae bacterium | reverse complement strand
TGAGTGATTAGTTGGGTGGCGATTCCTTTGTCAACTTTAATTTCGGTGACGGCTTGGTTAAAATAAAATTTCACTCCTAGCTCTTTAGCCAGACTAGTCATTGCCTCCACAATTTGATACATACCACCCTGTGGGTACCAGGTACCCAATTTGATATCGGCATAATTCATTAGGCTATACAAGGCGGGCGTATCCTGAGGTAAGGCACCCAAAAACAATACGGGGAACTCCAATAGCTCCCTCAATTTTGGATGTTTAAAATGCTTGCTTACATGGTGTTTGATGGAATTAAACACATCCAATTTAAGTACCCCTTTTACTAATTCCCAATCAGCAAATTCGAGTAAAGATTGTCCAGGTTTGTGAACTAGCTTGTTTATCCCGACCTCATATTTATAAGCAGCTTCCTGCATAAATTTGTCGAGCATTACACCACTACCAGTTTCTGTTTTTTCAAACAGCAATTTCAATGCATTGTAATCAGCTGGTATATCCATGCTTTCATCAGGCCAGTAAACTCTGTAGGAGGGATCTAGTCGCTGCAACTGATAATAGTCGCTCACTTTTTTACCAAAGCAATTAAAAAATCTTTCAAACACCCCTGGCATCCAGTACCAACTGGGGCCCATATCAAAAGTAAATCCATCTGCCAATAATAGCCTAGCTCTTCCTCCTGGGGTGGAGTTTTTTTCCAGCACAGTTACCTCCCAACCTGCCTTGGCCATAAATGCCGCCGCAGATAGCCCCGCAAATCCACTTCCTATGATGACTATTTTTTTCAAATTATAAAATTGCTAGTGGCAGTTGCTTAAATTATTATAAATACTTTATCCACTTATTTTTATCATTGGTTGCAAGGAAAAATGGCATTTGCTTTATCCTCATTTAATACCTAGTAAGTTGCATTTTTAGAAGCTTTCGAGCAAAATGAATGCGGCTTTTTATAGTTCCCAAAGGCTCTGTTAGCAAATCCGCAATTTCATGATATTTATATCCTTCAAAATAAAGCAAAAATGGATTTCGAAATATTGCAGGAAGCCGATGAATGGCAAACTCAATATCCTTCATCTTTAGCGCCCCTTCTGCAGCATTGGTGGTAGTAACCTGATTGTAGTTCAATAAAAATTCATTCGGGCTACTATCAAAAATAGTGGTTTGTTTTGATTTACGCCGGTAGTTATTGATGAAAATATTGCGCATAATCGTGTACAACCATGCTTTGATATTGGTACCTACATTGTATTTTTCTTTATTGGCCAATGCCCGATACATAGTTTCTTGCAACAAGTCCTTTGCCACTTCGCTATCCCTGGTTAAAGTAACCGCAAAAGGCTTTAAAAACTCCGTATTATTTAATAACAATTCGTTGAATTCGATCGTCGACATGTCAATTTGTTTAATTAATTATATCATAAAGCTAAACAAAATGATCAACCTAATCAAAAATTTGTTTAATTTTTCACATAATTATATTAAACAGTAAATAAGCTGTAGTACTAATAAAAGAAAGGGATGAATCACCAGATTTCCTCAATTTTACCCTGTTTTAGTCGAAAAATCACTCAATTTTGGGCTTTTTTGGCCCAAAAAGTCGATTTTTCTTGTTTTTAAAAATGGGAAAACAGAATTATTAGAAATGAGACAGGCGCTAATTTTTCAAGAATACGCTACAATTTTAGAATTGCTTAAATGCGAATGGATTGTGCACATTCAATCACAACTCCTTACAATGAGCCACAAATTCCATCACCTCCGATAAGGTTTTTTTAAAATTAATTTGTGGTGGAATTTTTTTCTCGTAGGTATTGGTTAATAAACCGGAAAGGACGATGGGTGTATCGGCAAACTTTTTAGTGAGGTTCAGCAAGAATTTGTCAAAATTAAAACTTTTCCCCACTGAAGTCAGGTGGGAATATATATAAGAAGGCTTTTTCAGTTTCACCAGGTATTCTACATCTCTAAGTGGAACATTGGCTCCTAAATAAATGGTGGACACCCCTTTGCTTTTCAACAAATAATTTACAAATAATACCCCCAACTCATGGAATTCACCTTCTGGCAAAAAAAGCAAAACTGACTTATTGACTTTAATTTCACTTACCACTGAATCAATTCCTACAATCAATTTCTGCCGAATAATATTAGTAACTAAATGCTCTTGCGCAGGGTTGATATGGTTGGTGACCCATAAAATACCAACTTTCTCCATAAATGGAAAAATAATCTTCGTGATTGTTCGCTCAATTCCTTTTGACTGAATATATCCTTCCAATACCGCTTCGAGCCTTTCTAAATCCACATCAATCATACATTCCACCAACTCGTTTACAATACGTTCTTGCTGGGCTTCTAACTGGGTAAGTGAAAGTATTTTTTCCGCTATCTCTCCATCATTCATTTTATCAAGATGCGATATTTTGAATCCATATTTATTAAGCAGGGAGATATTTAGTACCTTTTTTAATTCCTCATTATTGTAAAACCGGATATTGGTATCCGTTCGATTGGGTTTAAGAAATTGATAACGCTGCTCCCAAATACGAATGGTATGCGCCTTGATTCCTGATATATTCTCGAGATCCTTTATTGTAAATGAGTCCATTCCATTAAATTATTAATTCTATTACAAGATTTTTTAAAAATTGTTTAAAAAAATTACTAAAAAATTAAAAAAGGTATCGTAGAACACCCTTTTTGGCTCTCGAAGTTGTTTATCGAATTTCTTTTCATTGAAAAAGACCGGATTGTAGACCGGTCCTAGAAAATTGTTTTAACATCCCAATCAAATCAATGCTTCCCTTTACTGCACTAACCTCAACAAATATTCGCCATAGCCGCTTTTACGCAAGTTTTCTGCAAGTACCCGCAACTGTTCTTTTGAAATAAAGCCCATTCTCCAGGCTATTTCTTCGGGGCATCCTATTTTTAATCCCTGTCTTTTCTCTATCACCCGCACATATTCGCTTGCATCATTGAGCGACTCAAAAGTCCCTGTATCTAACCAGGCAAAACCTCTATCTAGCACCCCTACTTTTAATTTATTATTCTGAAGGTAGATTCTATTTACATCCGTTATTTCATATTCTCCTCTTGGACTAGGGGGTATATTTTTGGCGATATTTACCACTTCATTGTCATAAAAATACAATCCTGGTACTGCATAATTGCTTTTTGGATGGGTAGGCTTTTCTTCAATGCTGAGGGCATTTTGATGACTGTCAAAATCCACTACCCCATATCTTTCTGGATCGCTTACGGGGTAAGCAAAAATTACCGCCCCAGCTGGATCCGCCGATTGCTGCAACAATTTACTGAATCCACTTCCGTAAAATATATTGTCACCCAACACCAGTGCTACACTATCTGTGCCGATAAATTGTTCGCCAATTACAAATGCCTGTGCCAGGCCGTTGGGGATTTCTTGCTTGGCATAAGAGATACTGCAGCCCCACTGTGACCCATCACCCAATAAGCGTATAAATTGCGCTTGGTCATCGGGAGTAGTGATAATCAGTATTTCCTTTATACCTGCCAGCATCAAGGTGCTGAGCGGATAATAAATCATGGGCTTATCGTAAATAGGCATTAACTGCTTACTGATTCCCATTGTGATGGGATAAAGCCTTGTGCCGGATCCGCCTGCCAGGATGATTCCTTTCATTTTCTTCAAATTTAATGGTGTATTTATTTTGAGTTTAGGGGTTTAGTTGGGGGCTTTTATTTTGATGGCTCTTTTTTATTTGAGTTTAGATGTTTAGTTGGGGGCCTTTAACTTATTGCCGATTTTCATTTCGGGTTTAGAGGTTTAGTTGGGGGCCTTTAACTTATTGCCGCTTTTTTATTTGGGTTTAGGTGTTTAGTTGGGGGCTTTTTATTTTGTGGCCTTTTACTTTTGTGATGCTCTTAGTCCGGAAATTAATACGGTTTGCCTTTCTACAAGCTCCCTTCCCTGATCATATAATTGGTTTGAAATATAGTCAAGATCATTGGTAATAATGAGTTGATTTAAAAGTTCAATGCTGCTTCCATATGCAATGGTACTAAAATGTGCTTGATCTTTGGCTGTTTTACGCGATGAGCCTTCCGCAATATTCGATGCCACCGAAATAGCAGCTCTCCGCATTTGACTAATTAGTCCGTATTTTTCCTTTTCAGGGAAATTTTCAGTAGCCTGATAAGTCCAAACAGCCAGCCTTCGAGCGTGCTGCCAACATTCCAATTTTTCAAATGAGTAT
>CANJAW010000281.1:0-4256 GCA_947472215.1 Chitinophagaceae bacterium | reverse complement strand
TAAAATGTTGAACTGGGTACAACCGTTCAACATTTTTTGTTTGCTGGATAACAGGCAGTATCATTTTGAAACACCTGCATTTGAATGCTTGTTGGCAGTGGGCTGCAAGCAAAAGATAGAAACTACTGCAGGCAATGCTTTTGAATTGCTCAAAGCGTTTTCAACTAATCAAAAAGATTGGATCTTTGGACACCTGGGCTATGATCTCAAAAATGAGACAGCAGCACTCAGTTCTAGTAATTTTGATGGAATTAACTTTTCAGACACCTGTTTTTTTGTACCCGAAATTGTATTGCAGTTAAAAGAGAATCAACTAATCATATATTGCGATACCAATGCCGAAGAAATATTTGCAGCGATTGAATCCAGTGCTTTTTGTATAGAAAAAGGTAAGTCGGCAGTGCTAGATATTCAGCACAGAATTTCTTCTGAGGAGTATACTGAAATTGTCAACAAATTGCAACAGCATATTTTGCGAGGGGATTGTTATGAAGTTAATTTTTGTCAAGAATTTTTTGCGACAAATACCTCTATTGATCCATTGTCTGTTTACTGTTCGTTGGTTACCCTTTCCCCTAATCCATTTTCTGCACTTTACCGATTAAATGACAAATATTGTATTTGTGCAAGTCCTGAAAGGTATTTTAAAAAATTGGGCAGTAAAATATTTTCTCAGCCAATAAAGGGTACGGCTAAACGTAATTTATTAAACCCAGGGCTGGATGAATTAAGTAAACGGATTTTACAGAACAGCGAAAAGGAAAAAAGTGAAAATGTAATGGTGGTTGACTTGGTGAGAAATGATCTTAGTCGTGTTTGTAAACCTGGGACCGTTGAGGTGGAAGAGCTATTTGGAATTTATAGTTTTCCGCAGGTTCACCAGATGATTAGTACCATCACTGGGGAATTGGAGGAGGGGCTAGATTGGGTAGATGTGGCGAAAGCTACATTTCCTATGGGTAGCATGACGGGGGCTCCCAAAAAAAGTGTGTTGGAAATTATCGAGCGATACGAACAAACTAAAAGAGGATTGTTTTCCGGAGCGATTGGCTATGTAAACCCACAGGGGGATGCTGATTTCAATGTAGTAATCAGGAGTATTTTGTACAATGCATCTACTGAGTATGTATCTTTTCAGACTGGCAGCGCCATCACATTTTACTGTAATGCAGAGGAAGAATATGAGGAATGTATGCTAAAAGCAAAAGCGATGAAGCAGGTACTACAGCAACAATAATACCTTAGGATTTTTTCTTCTCTTTTTGAATAACTTTTTTTTCTATCGGAACAGCTGTGCCATTTAACAAAGCCTGAAGAGATTCATTTAGTATCGGGTATTTGTTGGCTACAAATAATTGCATTTTATCGGGAGGAAGCCGGAGTTCAAAAACACCTGAGGATGCCAAGCTGCCGTCAAAATCGGGGTTGAAGTGGTTGAACAGCACAATATCCATCGCAATGTTTTTTGCAATAATCAATGAATTGTATTTTCCTGAAATCGGCAGTACCTCAATTGCTAATAACTCTTCTGTAGATAAGTCAGCTTCCTTTTTTTTCCCATTTTGATTTAAATTAATAGCGAGGTTATTGGTCCCTAATGCAGTATTATCCGTTACACTGCTGGCACCCCCTGTTGTAGTAACACCCCCTGTTCCTTCCATAATGTAGTGGGTGGCAATAAAGCGTTTTACATAGGTTCTGGATTCTTCAGGAAGGTAGTATTGAAGGTTCCAGAAATTTTTGCTACCACTTTTTTTTATTGCGGCATTCACCCTGCCGGGGCCACCATTGTAAGCTGCCATTACCAGTAGCCAATCATGTAATTGTCGGTATAGTATTAATAAGTACCTAGCGGCAGCATGGGTGCTTTTATAATAATCCCTTCGTTCATCCTGAAAGCTATTTACCACCAATCCAACATCTCTTGCGGTATACGGCATAAATTGCCATGGTCCGCCTGCGCCTACCTGGCTGGTAGCAGCGGTACTTAAGTTCGATTCGATGACGGCAATATATTTCAATTCCTTAGGTAAGCCATATTGCTCTAATACCGTTTCAATTAAATTAAAATAGGGTTGGCCCCAGCTTTTCATTTTTTGCAAATAGGCACTATGGCTTTTCATGTAATCCTGTACAAAAAGTTCGGCATTCGGATTGATCTGGGCTTTGTAGGAAATACTGCTATTGTAATTGTAGTTGGTGAAAAGATTTTTAAAACCATATTTATTCACCTGGTTAAAAAATTGGACATTTTCTTTCTTCGGAATTTTTCTGGATGTAATGACCTCATCAATCAGCTGGTTCTCTCTGGCAGTATCTTCTTTGATGGTATCCTGTTTTATGGTGTCCTGAACGTATCGTTGTTGGGTATCTGACCTGCTAAGAGCAATGCCTGCAGTTGGATGTAGGAATAGAAAACATACAATCGATATCTGTAAAAATAGGTTCATTTTTTTCAGCTATTCACTCGTGTATTTTTTAAGTAGCGAAGCGGATAATTGCAAAAGGGTATCTTCTTCCAGTTTATTGGTGAGCACCTGAAGCCCAAAGGGCATACCATTGCTATGTTTAAATAAAGGTATGGATATTGCCGGCAGCCCAGTAAGATTAGCAAATACAGTATAAATGTCAGCTAGGTACATGGCAATGGGATCATCTGAATTTGCTCCAATGGGCATTGCAGTAGTCGGTGCAGTGGGCATAATAAGTGCATCATACTCACTGAATAGCAGATTTGTTTTTTTTGTCAATAGCCGCCTTACCTGCTGTGCCTTACTAAAATAAGCGTCGTAATGGCCTGCACTTAACACAAAAGTGCCTAGTAAAATTCTGCGTTTTACTTCTTTTCCAAATCCTTCGCTGCGGTTGCGTTTATAGAACTCGGTTAAATCTGCCACAGGTTTACTAGTTTGGTGGCCAAACCTTACGCCGTCATACCTACTCAAGTTACTACTAGCCTCTGCCGTGGTTAAAACGTAGTAGGCAGGAACAATATGGTCGAGCAAATCAAATTCAACAGGGGCTACGGTATGGCCATCCAGTTGCAATTGATCAATGAGCGCTAAAATCTTTTTTTGAATTTCTTTATCCAGAGATGGGTGGTTCAAAGCTTCCCTAAAATAAGCGATTCTATATTTTTTATTATTTTCGGCAGGTAAAAAATTCGACTTTTTCGGAATAGCATTCACCTCCATTTGCTGAGCAGATGATGGTATTGCGGTGCTATCATATTCGTCTTCGCCAGCAATCACTTCCAGTGTTAATGCGATATCGGCAATGTTGTTGCTAAAAATACCTATTTGATCGAAGGAGGAGGCGTAAGCAATTAAGCCATACCTTGAAATGCGGCCATAAGTGGGCTTTAAGCCAACAATGCCACAAAAGTCTGCTGGCTGCCTGACCGATCCTCCGGTGTCACTTCCTAAACTAACCATGCACATTCCCGCTTGAACGGCAACTGCACTACCCCCGGATGACCCTCCAGGAACCTTGGTTTCATCTGCGGCATTAAGCACATTCCCATAAGCCGAATTTTCATTGGTACTGCCCATTGCAAATTCATCGCAATTGCAATTGCCAATGATGATGGCGTCTTCATCCAATAGTCGCTGAATGGAAGTAGCGTTATATACGGAAACAAAACCGTTTAATATTTTTGAGCCAGCTGTAAGTGTATGGCCTTTGTAAGCCAACACATCTTTAATACCAATGACCACCCCGTGCAACCTTCCCGAAATACCTACTTCTTTTTGCTTGGCATCAAGTGCTGCCGCCTTTTGTATTGCTTCTTCAGTATATACTTGTATAAAAGCATTTAAATGCTCCTGCTGTTTGATCTTGTCTAGGTAATGCTTTACCATTGCCACACAAGTGGTTTCTCCAGAATGGAGCTGCTGATGGTAGGTTGCTATAGTAGTGAACAATTTGAAAACAGGATTAAGTTGCCTTTATAAAATTGGCTGAAGTAAAGGGCAGGAATCCTGTCATTTACTTCAGCCATGCGTTATTGTAATGAAGCGTAATTTATTTTGGTAATTCCTGGGCCTGCTTTGCTTGCTGAAGTTGTTGCCTTAATTCCCTTATTTCTTGTTCTTTGTCCTTCTCTTTCATACCTTCCTCAATTTCACTTTTTACGTTTTCTTTGGCATCTTTAAACTCGCGCATACCTTTACCAATTCCTTTCATTAGCTCAGGGATTTTTTTGCCACCAAATAGCAAAACAATTGCCAAAATAATAAATATCCACTCGGATCCAC
>CANJAW010000280.1:0-4272 GCA_947472215.1 Chitinophagaceae bacterium | reverse complement strand
CACAATTCAAAAAAATTTGTGTCAAAAAGAGAAATGCCAAAGGAACCGTTTACTCCTTTTATTAAATCTATCAATGTCAGTTACCGACTTGAATCAGTGGATATTTTGAATAGGGGATTGATTGATGAAAAGTTTGAAACAGACATTTGTTTTATTCATGTACACCCTTTTGGATACGATTTAGTATATCCAAACCCAAAGCAGTCTTTTTTTAAATTAATTCCAGAATTTTCTTTCAACCGTCAATTTTACTTGGGATTCAAAAACATTGCCCCTTCTGATGAATTGAGTCTTTTTTTTGAATTAAAGGATTTTAAACCTACCCACAGCATCATTGGTAAGTCAGGTATTTCTTGGTGTTTTCTTCAAAAAAATAAGTGGCTACCTTTTCCTTCTATTCATGTTTTAGGCGACACTACCGATGGTTTTATTAAATCGGGTATTGTAACCATTCAACTACCACCTAATATTACTAATGATAATACAATTTTAGCGAAGGATATATATTGGATTTCTGCCCAAGTTACTGGCAATTTGAATTATAGTATGGAATTGAATTCATTGTTTACCAACGCGGTTGTTGTTGAAAGGGTCAACAATTCGGGCGATTTTCATTTACTTTCTTTACCTGCCAGTTCAATCAGTCAAACTGAGACTCATTTTCCAGAGATTGATCAAATTTTTCAGCCATATACCTCTTTTGGGGGGGTAATGGGAGAAACTAGTACTCAATTCAATACCCGTGTTGGAGAATTGCTTCGATCAAAAAATCGGTTCATCACTACTAGAGACCTTACTCAAGCAATTTTAAACCATTTCCCCACTTTAGCTTATGTTCAATGTATGGCCAATGGACGTCAAATAGATTTGCTAATGGAGGATATGGATGTATTAATCATGGTAGTTCCAGGATTAAAACCAATAACTCAGTATGATGAAAATCAGTTGCCTTCTGTTGATTATGCAGAATTGCATATCATAACCTCCTATGTTAGAGGACTCCTCCCAGCCTCTATTAAATTTGTGGTAACCAATCCGGTTTATGAGTTTATAAAGGTAAAATGTTGCGTCCAGTTTGAAGATAGCAGGTTGAATCAAAAAATGAATGCAAATGTTAACCGATTAAATGAAGAGATTATTCATTTTATTTCTCCGTGGTTAAGTAATAGTAATGTTTCTAATTATAAAGAAGGACGTGTTATTTATGTAAACGATTTAATTAATTTTATTAAAAAACGACCTTACGTTAATTATGTGACTGGAGTGTCGTTATTGCATTTTTACAAACAAAAAGATCCTCAATCCAATCAATTACTCAATTTTATGTATGATACTGCTTTGCAGCCTACTGAATCAATTAGTGCTACAATTTCTGGGGCACTGTTAGTTCCTATGGTAGACCATATCATAAAAATTGTAAATGCTGAAAAGTTTTTTCCTGTGTCAGTTTCAGGTATTAGCAACTTCAAATTAGGAAAAGAACTAATACTTTCTGATGGACTCAAACAAATAAGTGTAGACCAGCAGACAAAAATTCAAACCAAATTACCTACTTTTACCTTAACACTGAAATTGTAATAATGTCATTTTCAAAAAATAAGATATACGATCGGGAACACCTCAAAAACTTCTTTAAGAATGGAAGTATTCCCAATGAGAAGCATTTTTCTTTTTTAATTGATTCACTCATTAATAAGCAGGATGATGGTTTCAATAAAGATGCTGAAAATGGACTTGTTCTGAGTTCATCTGGTATTTCAAATAAATTAATTACTTTTTTTAAAAGTGTTGATGATTTAGAGCCTTTTTTTCACATTGAAGTAGACGATACTGGTTCTTATAGTTTTAAACTTAAACCCAACGTAGGTGATGATAAGGATGAGGCTGATAAAAAATCATTTTTCTTTGACGAGGATGGAAGTTTAGGGATAGGAAAAAGAAGGGAAAATGGAATGAGGTTAGATGTTGATGGTTTTGTTTCAATGAATGGCCGAACTGGAAGCTATCGTGCAGGTTATATTCCTGCCAATGGAAAATGGCATTCGGTGGTGAAGGGGTTAAACAATTGCCATGCTTTTGAATTAATTGCTCGTACCGGAAAAAAAACTTCAGGCAGATTTGCAATTCTTCATGCGCACGCTTTGTCTACTTTTGGTTTTTCCAAAAATAAAATAAAGTATACTCGTGCACATTATGGTATGTTTTGGAATAAATTATGTATCCGATGGAAATCTTTTGGAACTTATAACTACGATCTTCAAATTAAAACCTATAGAAATTATGGGGACGAAACGCAGGTTTATTATCGAATTACTAATTTGTGGGATGATGAAATGATGTTACCTGAGGAATATTTTTATTAAGCTAATATTCGATTATGAATGACGTTCCCCAAATATCGAATGTAATTGAAAAGGAAGTTTCAGATTTATCGATGAATTTCGATAAACTAAGAGAAGAAGCATTGGCTGATGTTCAAAAATATTCAGGTGCTGAATGGACTGACTATAACCTTCACGATCCTGGTATTACTATTCTAGAAGCTCTTTGCTTTGCATTGACCGATCTTTCTTACAGAACAGGGTTTTCTATAACAGACATTCTTTCTGATGCAAGCGGGGCTATTGATTATGATGATCAATCCTTTCACTTACCTGTTCAAATCTTAAACACCCATCCTGTACTGATCAATGATTACAGGAAATTGGTAATAGACCAAGTAGAGGAAGTGCAAAATGTTTGGTTGAGCGGTCCTAACGAATTATTTGGTGCAACTACTATTCGAGGGTTAATGAGTGTTAGTTTACAGCTTACTGTTACAGCATGGCAATCAATTAATGAAAATGAAAACGAAGACCAAAAACAAATAAAAAAAGAGGCTATTATTACAAAAGTAAAACAGGTACTTTTAAATAATAGAATGATTGGTACTGATTTTTATCATTTTAAGATTATTGAACCTAGGAAAATAAAAATTATTGCTAAAGTTGCCATAGATAGCAAGGTGCCCCCGGAAGAATTACTAGCTGAAATTTATTGGGCGATAAATAATTTCCTTAATCCCTCTATCGTCTATTCATCTCCCGATGACCTGATATTAAATAATGAACAAGTCGCTGATATATTTAATGGACCCACTTTAAAAAAAGGTATTATCAAGGATCATACTTTGAAGGAACTTCCTACTCAAATTGAACCTGCTGATTTAATTCGTTTGGTTGCAAAAGTACTCGGTGTATTAAATGTAATAAGTCTGGTAATAACAGATGGTATAATCACAACATCTGAAGAACCGTTACTTTTAAAAGAGGGTGAATTTGGTTCCATTAATCCATTGATTGATTTTTCCACGATTGAATTATTGAGAGATGAGGTGGATGTCATTGTTCGTAAACAATACTTTTCTTCTTTTTATAAGAAATTAGTAAAGGAAAATGAAAGTAAATTTAATGGATATAATGCTATTTTTTCTGATAAACGGACTGGACAATATAGAAGACTTGCTCGATATTATTCCATTCAGCATCATTTTCCTTCAGTGTATGGAATAGGTAGGGAAGGGATTAGCAATAGTGAATCCGACGAACGTAAAGCAGCAGTTAAACAGCTGAAAGGATATTTATTGGTTTTTGAACAAATCATGGGTAATTATTTGAGTCAATTGGCATCAGTAAACAAGCTTTTTTCATACAAAATAGATTCCGAACATCGGCATACTTATTTTGCACAGCCTATTTTAGATGTTCCAGGAATTAATGAGTTAATCTCTTTTATGACTTTACTTCCAAAAGATAAAAGAGGGAATTTTCAAAAACAACAATTTGAAAAAGCAGTTGCTCAATATCAGCAAACCTTAACTAAATTAGTTGAATCCGACAATGATTATGTTGAACGTAAAAATGCATTTTTAGACCATATGTTGTCGAGATTTAATTATTCTCTCAACAATTATCCGGTTGAATTATCTGAACATTATTATCAACTCAAAGACCTTCAAAGAAACAACAATACCCTACATTGGAAATCTGAATTTTTACAAAACATTGTTTATTATAGTTCCAATAGGGCTAGAGGAACTAATTATCATACCATTGATAAAAATCAACCTTTTGATTATTTACATTTGCTGTACAAATTACTCTTTATAAGAAATAAACCATTTAATTCCACCCTTCATTTTTTATCTAATGAAAATGAAGGAGTTATCAATATTAATAGACAACCGATGGAGGAATCTGTAGTTGATTCAAAATTGGTTTTGTTAGATGAAGT
>CANJAW010000279.1:0-4275 GCA_947472215.1 Chitinophagaceae bacterium | reverse complement strand
TACCTTTTACTGGGCAGTAACATGGGCAATAGCCTTGTACTACTATCCACCGCTATTGAACAAATAGAAAAACAAATTGGAAAACGAATGCTCCAATCGGGATTGTACGCTACCGCAGCATGGGGAAACAGTTCGCAGCCCGATTTTTTAAACCAGGTGATTGAAGTAGCCACTAGTCTAGATGCAGCTGAAACCCTGCAAACTATTCTAGCCATTGAAAAAATAATGGGGCGAACTCGAACCGTAAAAAATGCGCCAAGGGTAATCGATATTGACATCTTGTTTTTTAACAATGAAATTATTACCCAGAGTGATTTAACAATACCACACCCCGAAATTCAAAACCGACGTTTTGTTTTGACCCCTTTATATGAAATTGCACCCCAGATGATACACCCGCTGCTGAACAAAACTATCCACGAGCTCCTACTGCAGTGCCCCGATCAGCTAGCAGTGAAAAAAAATTAATGCCGGAAAAGATTTTTCGCTTAATTTGTGCGCCCCAACTTATGAAGTATAGTTTTGTTACAATCGAAGGAAATATTGGTGCAGGTAAAACCACCCTTGCTAATTTACTCAGCAAACATTATAATGCCCGGCTAATTTTAGAAGAATTTGCAGACAATCCTTTTTTGCCGAAATTTTATGAAAATCAGCAACAATATGCTTTTCCACTGGAGTTGTTTTTTATGGCCGAGCGGTACAAACAACTCAAGGATCTGCTGCAAACAAAAGATATGTTTCAGCAAATCACCATCTCTGATTACCTCTTCACCAAATGCCTCTTATTTGCTAAAGTAAATTTACCAAATGAAGAATTCAGGTTGTACCAAAAATTATTTGACATCATTAATCCCCAGATTGCACAACCCGAAATTCTGATTTACCTTCATAGCCCGGTCAACAAATTGCAAGAGAATATAAAAAACAGAAACCGCCCCTACGAACAAAGCATTGCCAACGACTACCTTTTTTCGCTACAGGAAACTTATACTAATTATATTAAACAGCACAATATCAAAACTCTTTTTGTAGATAGTTCCAATGCTGACTTTGTAGGCAACGCAACCCATCTCAATATTATCATCAATGCCCTTGATAAAGAGTACGACGATGGACAGCACTACATCACATTGCCCTAGTAAATAAAGTAGCCTACCCTATTAAATCAATTGTTTTGACAATTAGTTTTTAACTTCGTACAACCACTAATTAAAAGTCTATTGAACAGTTCTCCTTTGGCCGCTTTGAAAATACCTGAATTCAGGAGTTTTATTGTAGGCCGTTTTTTGTTTATTATGGGTCTTCGTATGATGGGCACCTTAGTGGCTTGGTGGATGTATGAATTAACTGGTGACGCTTTTTACATCGGCATGATTGGTTTAGCAGAGGCAATCCCTGCCGTGGGGCTTTCACTATATGCAGGATATGTAATAGATAAAAGTGAAAAAAGAAAACTTCTGCTGCGAACGGTAATGCTCTATGCTGTTTGTGCCCTTATTTTGCTAGGAGTTTCTACCAACTGGTTTCATGCTGAATTCGGCAATAAATTAATCATCCTTTTTATCTATAGCACTGTTTTTTTTACTGGTGCCATCCGTGCATTTTCAGGCCCTAGCTTTAGTGCCATCATTGCTTCGATGGTTCCTCGAGAAATGTTGATCTATGCATCTCAATTGAGTTCCACCAGTTGGCTGGTAGCCAGCATCACCGGACATGCTATGGCTGGTTTTTTAATCGTATGGTTGCAGGTTACGGGTACTTTTATGGTTATTCTATCTCTGATTCTTATTGGACTATACAGTCTTTTCAAATTAAAGGAAAAACCACCGGGCCTTACGGTAGAGAAAAAAACACTGGAAGCCGTTGGTGAAGGATTGAAATATGTGTTTAAAACAAAAGAAGTGCTTGCCGCACTTTCCTTAGATTTATTCGCTGTATTATTTGGCGGAGCAGTTGCCATGGTTCCAGTATATGCAAAAGATATCCTTCATGTAGGACCTATTGGCTTTGGTTGGCTGAACGCTGCTGCCGATATCGGCTCCATCAGTATGGTAATCGCCCTTACCATTTCACCTATGAAAAGAAGACAGGGTATAAAACTATTGATTGCAGTAGCAGGCTTTGGTGCTTGCATTATTGTTTTCGGTTTATCCAAATGGTATTGGCTGTCTTTTGTGGCATTAATGATCAGCGGACTGCTAGATGGCGTAAGTGTAGTGGTTCGCAGCAATATTATCCAGCTAAAAACGCCCGATGAATTGCGTGGCCGTGTAATGAGCGTTAATTCAATGTTTATCAACTCTTCTAATGAAATCGGACAGTTTGAAAGTGGTGTAGCCGCCAAATTATTGGGAGTAATTCCTTCCGTGTTTTTTGGTGGCTGCATGACCCTATTGGTGGTAATCGCTACCTGGATTAAAGCGCCTTCCTTGAAGAAGCTGGAGTACTAAAAGAGGTCTGTCAATTCGTATTTACTGAAATTCCATTAAGATTGTTTAGCCGCAGCCATTAATTTTTCAATGACATAATAAGTAATTGGACAAAACGTTGAGTTTTTCAAGGCCATTGGCTGCCTTTTCAATAAAAAATCCTCATCCGTATAAGGAAAACGTTCACAATCCGATGGGCGCACATCATAAATGGTGCAATAATTATCTTCCCCTAAAAATGAACAGGGGGCAGCCCTCATAACATAATCGCCATCTGCGTCTACCCTAAGGTAATTATTGATTAGGTCCCCGTCTTTCATCTTAAGGAACTTGGCAATACGTTTAATATCGGGCGTTTTAAACCTAGGGGAATATCCTTTACAGCAATTCCCACATTTAAGGCAATCTATCTTTTCAAATGCCTCCTCATTCAAATCGGGCAATGCTTTTAAAACGGTATTTTTATCTGCGCGGTGAAGATAGTTTTTATACAACTTTTGCCGCTCCCCCGATTTTTTTTCCCAGGCCCTTAAAAGTTCATCGCTCATAATTGTAAAAGTTTACGGCATTTTATCAGCCAAAAAAGGAGTTTATTCCCCATTTTTCCACAAGTGCAAAGTAACGAACATATTAGCACCAAATCTTGTTGTGTTCATGTAAATTTGTGGCCCTTCCAATCCAAGGGGCTTAAAATAAGAAGGAAAGGCGGTAGCCTTCCTTTTAAACTAACCAATTGTTCAAAAAAAGTCCTTTTGACCTGCCGGATTTTAACAATAAAAAAACACTATGAATCTTTTCGAAAAACAACAGAATGAATTCTCCGGCAGACATATCGGACCTAACCAGGCTGAAGCAACTGCCATGCTATTGGAAATAGGGGTAAACTCAATGGAAGAGCTTATCAGTAAAACCATCCCCGATGGCATCAGAATAAAATCCGATCTCAATATACCTCCGGCAATCAGTGAATTTGACTATTTAAATGAACTAAAACAAGTAGCCGCAAAAAACAAGGTTTATAGAAGTTTTATTGGCCAAGGGTACTATGATACCATCACGCCCAGCGTAATACTCAGAAATGTTTTCGAAAATCCAGGTTGGTATACCGCCTACACTCCTTACCAGGCAGAAATTGCACAGGGCCGATTAGAAAGTCTGCTGAATTACCAAACCATGGTCAGCGATTTAACAGCATTACCGATCGCAAATGCTAGTCTGCTCGATGAAGGTACTGCAGCAGCGGAGGCAATGGCCATGTTATTCAATCATAAAAATAAAAACCACGATCAAATTACCGCTCCAAGGTTTTTTGTGGATGAAAAAATATTTGCCCAAACAAAAGATGTATTGATCACCCGGGCCGAGCCTATTGGTATTGAACTAGTATTTGGTGATTGTGCCAATGTGGAGCTAGATGAATTGTATTTTGGTGCCATTGTTCAATACCCTGATAGCAATGGCGCAATCGTTGACTACCGTGCTTTTATTTCTTCTGCCCATGCAGTGAATGCTATGGTGATAATGGCTACCGATCTCTTGTCGCTAACCCTATTAACCCCTCCAGGAGAACTAGGTGCTGATGTTGCCATTGGCTCTTCGCAAAGACTTGGGGTTCCGATGGGATTTGGAGGACCACATGCAGCTTTTTTTGCCACCAAAGACGAGTTTAAACGTACCATTCCAGGACGTATCATCGGTGTAAGTGTAGATGCCCAAGGCAACCGCTGCTTGCGGATGGCATTACAAACTAGGGAGCAGCATATTCGACGTGAAAAAGCTACTAGTAATATTTGTACTGCCCAAGCCCTTCTTAGTAATATGGCGGCGATGTACGTGATTTATC
>CANJAW010000278.1:0-4275 GCA_947472215.1 Chitinophagaceae bacterium | reverse complement strand
TTTATTGCTGGAAAGACCACCCGTTTGGAAAGCCAGCTATCCTTAATTGGTATGATCCAATTTTGCAGCAACTCTTTTTTATTGAGTACGGTGTTATTGAAATACAAGGTTTCTGCATTTATAAATTCATTTTCTGCAGCATAGCTTAGTTGTGACAGTGGCAGCAGCTGAATTTTATCTTTTACCACAAATGCCAATGTTTGTCTTTCGAAAAATTGAACAGCATATTTTTGTTCAATTTCTTTCACTATTCTCACCGAGCTATCTGTACTGCATCCACTTACTCCGGTGGCTGTTTCATCTGCCATCAGTACAATAAATTGTCCGAAAAATAAATTACCAAATCCCTTTACCTCATCACCATGACTTTTCCAGGAGGCTACAAATTGTTCAAGAATGGTTTCAATTTCCAAGGCTTCGCTCATTAAAAACAAACGGCTGCTTTGGTAGATCCATACTTTGGATAAATCATTAAATTCGACTGGTATTTGATCCTGAAATTGTAGGTTCATATTAATTTTTTACATGGATCGTGCGATTAATTCTGCGATGTCAAGTACCTGAACTTCTTCTTCCTTATTACTGTTTTTCACTCCATCCGATAGCATTGTATTACAAAAAGGACAAGCAGCAGCAATGATTGCTGCACCAGTATCGAGGGCTTCATTGCTTCTTTCAATATTAATCCGTAAGGCTCCTTTCTCTTCTTCTTTAAACATCTGGCCACCACCGGCACCACAGCACAAACCATTGGATTTACACCGCTTCATTTCTACCAGTTCAATGTCTAACGCTTCCAGTACTTTTCGGGGAGCCTCGTAAATATTATTGGCCCTTCCTAAATAACAACTGTCGTGGTAAGTGATTTTTTTTCCTTTAAAACTTCCCTGCTCCTTCATGGTAATTTTCCCCTCATCAATGAGCTGTTGAATAAAACTAGCATGGTGAATTACCTCATAATTGCCCCCTAATTCGGGATATTCATTTTTCAATGTATTAAAGCAATGTGGACAGGCAGTGACTATTTTTTTTATTCCATAACCGTTTAATAGCTGAATGTTTTGGTAAGCCATCATTTGGAACATAAACTCATTGCCGGCTCTTCTTGCAGGATCTCCAGTGCATAATTCCTCTTTTCCCAAAATGGCATACCGAATACCTACTTTATGTAGGATGGTAGCAAAAGCTTGGGTAATTTTTTGAGCCCGCTGGTCATAACTTCCTGCACAGCCTACCCAAAACAAGATATCAGGGCTTTCGCCATTTGCTATCATTTCGGCCATTGTTGGTACATGCATCATGTCAAATGTTTCAGTAAAGTAAAGGTAGCAAAATGTTTGTTGTTATATTAATCACATTGTCTTTGATTAATTTTAGCAGTCCGTCTAATTGTTGCAGCTAAGGTGCTATTTTTGTGTTTCAATGAAAAAGCTACAACTCATCTTTGGTGCTATTAAAGATTGGGAAGCATGGCCATTTAAGCTGCTCTATGCCCCCATCTCCGTTTGTTGGTTATGGTATACCATCAAATCGGGGCATGTTTGGTTTTTTACTTCCAGTAATCCCAAATTAACATTTGGTGGAATGGAGGGGGAACCCAAAAAAGAGATGTATGATCTATTACCCCCTAATCTATATCCTGCTACCTGCAATGTACTACCCAATGAGGATTTTTCTATGTTGCAGCAGCGGTTGGTACAATCTCAAATTATCTATCCTTTCATCGTTAAACCAGAAGTAGGCAGTCAGGGTATTTTGTTGAGGAAAATTGATAATGAGGCAGCATTGCGTCAATATCATTCCCTAATGCCTTGGGAATATATTATACAGAATTTGGTTTTGTATCCTATGGAGGTAAGTATATTTTATATTCGGCATCCTAATTCAGATAAAGGGAAGATTACTGGTTTTTTACATAAAATTCCATTACAGGTGGTGGGTGATGGCGAGCAAACCCTCTCCTCGCTCATTGAGCAACATTCAAAAGGGGCTGGTAGGGTAGCCGAACTTTTTAATAAGCATAAGGATAATTGGGATACTATATTGCCTGTAGGAGAAAAGTATATGTTGAGCTATGCTGCCAATCACAATAGGGGTGCCCGTTTTATTGACTTAAAAGATCATATCGATAATCAATTGGTAGCCATATTTGATGAAATTAGTATTGGTATCAATGATTTTTTCTATGGTCGATATGATATCATGTGTTCCAATGTAGCTGATTTTAAGGCAGGTAAAAATTTCACTATTTTAGAATACAATGGATGCGGTGCCGAACCTAATCATTTTTATGATACTGGCTATACCCTACTAGGGGCTTATGGTGAAATTCTTAAGCACTGGAAAGCGTTGTATGAAATCAGTAAATACAATCGCCTTCAAGGAATAGCCCCCTGGCCATTTATGAAAGGCAATCAGTTTATGAAATCTGCCCGTGAGCATATAGTGGAAATGAAAAAAACCGATGAAGCAATGGGGTAGGTTAGTTGGTCTTAAAAGCACTTTTAATAAAAGTCAAGCTAATCGTTATTTTTTTAAAAACAACCAGTAAACCAGCATTAAAAAGGAGAAAGCATATTCACTGAATTGTTGACCTAATCGCTCTTGATGTTTGATTTATAAATGAAATATTTTGTAATTTATTTGAGTTGGCACTACGGTTTTATATAAAGTAAACAAGGAGAAACTTTAACTTTGTTGTGTGATTAAATTCTTCCACATCTTTTTTTGGGGATTACTCATCAGTTTCCTTGGATCATTGCCCTTAGGGACATTGAATGTGGCTGCTATGCAAATCGGTATCCAGGAAAGTATTCAAAATGCTATTTGGTTTTCACTGGGTTCTCTTCTAGTAGAAATGATATATGTTCGGATTTCATTGGTGGGAATAGACTGGGTTCGAAAACAACAACGTCTGATGAAGGCAATGGAATGGATTACACTAGGAATTATTGTTGCATTGGCTGTAGGTAGTTTTGTGGCAGCTTTCAAATCAGGAGGCGGATCTAAAAATGTACTATTAAATAATAATTTGCATCGTTTTGTTTTAGGTATGTTGATGTGCGCCATTAATCCGGTTCAGATTCCATTTTGGTTCGGCTGGAGCACGGTCTTGTTTACAAAAAAAATACTAGCGCCCAGGCCATTGTACTACAATATCTATATTGTCGGCATTGGGGTGGGGACTTTATTGGGAAACTGTGTTTTTATTTTTGGAGGCAAATGGATGATTCAGCGTATTGCTAACAGTGAGCAATATCTCAACTGGGTAATTGGAGGAATATTTACAGTAACTGCATGCATACAGTTGGTGATGATTCTTAGAAAAAAAGATGCCATCTCTAAATTTGGGGATGGAAGGACAATACAGTAAGCAATTGCTTTTTTGAAGAATTTTACCTTCCCTAGACAAATCCAATGATGTACTGTTAGGAGCTCAGGTAATTTGTATTGATTCGCCCAATTGGTTTTATTATTCTTTTCAAGAAACTCCTTCTGTCCATTTATCACGGTCATCCGGACTGAATTTCCAAGGCGCAAAATTATTTTCAATATTACTAAACATGCCATTCCATTCTTGTGGAGCATTGCTGTCTTCCATAATTAGGGCCCGCCGTAATTCCAATATAATATCAAGGGGATTGATACTTACCGGACATGCTTCTACACAGGCATTACAGGTAGTACAGGCCCTTAATTCCTCTACAGTGATATAATCTAAGAGGGTCTTGCCATCTTCCTTAAATACACCATTTGACTGAATGTTTTTACCAGCTACCTGCAGCCGATCCCTAGTATCCATCATTATTTTCCTCGGACTCAACAGTTTGCCAGTTTGATTGGCGGGGCAAGCGGTACTACATCTGCCACATTCTGTACAACTATAAGCATCGAGCAAATTTTTCCAGCTAAGATCAAATACATCTTTGGCGCCAAATTTCATAACAGGCGATTCGCCAGTGTTTGCTAGTGCAGGTTCCATCATGTATTTCACCTCATTTTGTACATTAGGCATATTGTCCATTTGTCCATTTGGATTAAGCCTTGCATAAAAGGCATTCGGAAAAGCCAGTATAATGTGGAGGTGTTTGCTATAAGGCAAGTAATTTAAAAATGTAAAAATGCCTGTAATATGTATCCACCAACTAGTCCTTTCTATTGCCAGTAAGGTGGTGGAGGATAAACCATTGAATAAGGGTACTAACAAATCCGAAATAACAAAATTACCGGTGTTTCGATAATGTTCATTTCCCTGAAGTTGCAAGGCACGATCCA
>CANJAW010000277.1:0-4280 GCA_947472215.1 Chitinophagaceae bacterium | reverse complement strand
CCTATTTTCTATGAAAAAAGCATTTCCCTTTTTACTGATTTTTTTTTGGGGCCATTTGTATGCCCAAAAAACAATCCAAATAAAACACGCCAACTACACTTCTATTTTTAGTACTTCCAAATTTTATCCCCTGATGGTAGATTGGTGGGAAACCAACGCTAGGATTTTATGTACTTCTTCTACCAGTAGAAAGGATCAATTTAAACCAGACCCATTGCTGCCTGATGAAACCAATTTAAAGGCCGATTACCTTCATTCAGGAACCGACCGTGGGCATATGTGTCCTGCAGCAAGTAACAAGTGCCAGGGTGAAATGGTGATGGCAGAATGTTTTTATTTTTCCAATATGGCTCCCCAATACCATGCATTAAATGCGGGCGACTGGGAGGCACTAGAGCGGCTTACCCGAAAAATTGCCATTCAGGATGATAGTATTCATGTATGGGCTGGGAGTGTAGGAGCCGCAAAAAAAATAGGGAAGGTTTCGGTACCATTGCAATGCTGGAAAGTGATACATATTTTGAAAACGAAATCGTACAAAGCGTATTTGTTTAATAATGATTTATCCCGTGCAGATGGTATTGAAAACAATGAGGTAACCGTTCACCAAATTGAACAATTGACCGGATTTAAATTTGCCCTGTAACTTCATTTACTGGCTTGTAATAGGTCGTACACATTCTTCAGGCCCTTGCTGCAACTCTGTAGGCTAAGTTGAAATACGAGTAGAAATGTCCCTTCTTGTCAGCATTGGTCAACTTCCACTCCTGCCCATTGAGTACACTAGGGTTTGAACAATTACTGATTGCTTCACCGAGCCCAATATAAGAATGGAGGCATTCAAGTCGAAATCCATAAGAGTCTCCTTTTTTTAAGTGCGGTCCGGCAAAGCTTACAGACTTCCACTTCCCACTATCAGCACAATCAAGTTGTATACTGGCAGATGCCAGGGCCTTCCCCCAGCTTTTTGAGGATTCATCAAAAGGGTGAACCGTCATTACCATTTCCCCGGGGTGGGTGACTAAACTGGTAAAAATCTCAATTGCCTCCAAATCTGCTTCGCAAGGTGCTATAAAGGTTTGACCAGTTTTGATATCGGTAGGGTCGGATCGTTGGTGACCAATCCAGCTGGTGGTATTGTGGGTATTCTGCTCTATTATAAATTTTTTGTGCGGGTGAATCGGTAGGGTGTTCATGGAGCGTATTTTTGATGAATAATCTTTGTATTAGCCCAGCTAGCAGGAGGAAGGATAATTCAGTAAAAGGATAAAAACGCAAAGTATTGTAGGAATTTTTCCTACAAATGGTTTTGTACCCTCGTTCAATCATTTTCACTTTCCTATAATAATGCTAACTACCAATTGTGGCAAATATTGTGCGCAAGCGTTTATTGCTTTTGTTAAATTGGTTTTTTGTATACCCCGACAGGGGCTTCCAGCCCTGTCGGCGGTTAATCAGTTGCTTCCCTTTTGTTTTGGGAAAGTATTCGTTAACCACCGTCAGGGTTTTCAACTGCTGACGCGGTTTTTCATCCACCCCGACAGGGGCTTCCAGCCCTGTCGGCGGTTAATCAGGCCCTTCCCTTTTATTTTTGGGAAAGTATTCGTTAACCGCCGTCAGGGTTTTCAACCGCTGACGGGGTTTTGTGCGCAAGCGTTCATTTCTCTATTTAAATTGGCTGTTTTCTGATCTGAAAGTAACCTAGGGGATGTCGCTTGTGACAAATCAAAAAGGCTTGCTATAGCAATAAAGCTTACCTTTAACGTGGTATCACGATCATTTAAAATCAATTATTCAATTCCGGTATTAAAAAAAGGAATCAAAAAACTGCAATATGTATACTTATATCTGGAACAAATACCTGCCGGTAATTAGAATTTTATTGAAAAAGTCAGCAGCTGGAGATCAATTACTAAGTTTAAACCGCGAAGATTTTGAAAGAGCCGGTACAGGTAGAAAGGCGGGCTATAAATTCACCATCGAGTTTACAGAAGGTAAGGTGAGTAATGTGATCAGTGGTTCAGATTTAGCTAGCCATCTGGCAGCAGCGATGCTGGAAGATGGGGCTACCAAAGCAGTTTTGGCAACCGGTCATTTCCAGGTAATTTTAAATACAAAATTCCAGATCACCGTAAAAAATATCACTCCTCAGCCAATTGCTTCCCTGTCGGATGCAGCACCAGAGAGTGAGTAATTGAGTATTTAAGTTTTAATAATCTAATCAGCCATCAGTATTTTGAAGTTTAAAGATTTTGGTTTCGACAACCGACTATTGGAAGGAATTGAGGCATCTGGATACGACGAAGCAACTCCAGTTCAGGAACAGGTAATCCCATTGGTATTAGCAGGAAAAGATGTCATTGCATCTGCACAAACAGGTACTGGCAAGACGGCTGCTTTTTTGCTTCCCCTTATTAATAATATTATTTCATCTCCACTCAATCATCAAAGTATTACTGCTTTGGTAATAGTGCCTACCCGCGAACTGGCTATTCAAATAGCACAGCATATGGAAGGGCTTTCCTATTTTACATCTGTGAGTTCCATTGCAGTATATGGTGGGGGAGATGGCAATGCATTTGTTCAGGAAAAAAAGGCCTTGAGTGCAGGTGCCGATGTAGTTATCTGTACACCCGGTAAAATGCTGGCACATATCAATATGGGTTATGTGAAGTTTCAGGGACTTAAATATTTAATCCTGGATGAAGCAGATCGTATGCTGGATATGGGTTTTTATGATGACATCATGCGGATCATTCATGCATTACCGCAGAAAAGACAAAATTTGTTGTTCTCTGCTACTATGCCACATAAGATTAGGGAGCTGGCAAGAACCATTCTTCACAAGCCCGAAGAAGTGAGTATTTCTATCAGCAAGCCCAATGAAAAAATTACCCAGCTTGCTTACGTGGTATACGATACCCAAAAAATCCCTTTGGTAAAATACATTTTACATCAAAAAAACTTTTCTTCGGTACTGATATTTTGCAGCAGTAAGATCAGTGTGAAGCAGTTAACACGGGATCTGAAAAGAACCAATTTGCCAGTAGATGAAATTCATAGTGATTTAGAGCAGGATAAAAGAGAAGAGGTACTCATGCACTTTAAAAGTGGCAGAATTCAAATTTTGGTAGCTACCGATATCCTTAGCAGAGGTATTGATATCGATAATATAGGGATGGTATTAAATTATGATGTACCCCATGATGGAGAAGATTATGTACATCGGATTGGGCGAACCGCCAGGGCTGCTGCAGAGGGAACTGCCATCACCTTTATCAGTGAAAGGGAACAACGCAAATTTGCAGCGATTGAAAAATTATTGGGAAAGTCAGTGCCAAAACTGGCAGTGCCAGAGCAATTTGGCGAAGCCCCTGCTTATAATCCTGCTGCATCTCGTCCAAGTGGTGGCGGTCAAAGAAATGCCCCCCGACCTCAAAATTCTCAACGAAGGCCAGCTCGCTAAATAACGCTTTCCATCTTCCATCGACTAGGGAATATAAATGGGTGCATCTTTATATCGCCCTACTTCCTTCCAAAAATATTTTTTTAGCATCCGACTCTTTTGCCGATGGGCACCTTTTATATAGACTCGTTTTACCTACACATTAGGTACTTGCTTTTACCGAAGTAGAGAATATATTTGTAAAAACATTCTACCATCACTCAAGTCAATAACATATTAGCTAGTCCAATCGAATACTTAAAAGGGGTTGGCCCTTTGAAAGGAGCTTTGTTAAAAAAAGAGGCCAACATTTTTACTTTTAAAGACCTGCTTGAATATTACCCTTTTCGGCATATTGATAAAACCCGTGTTGACAAAATTGCAAATCTTATTCCTGCAACTGAATACGCCCAGGTTGCCGGGCGCCTAACCCGGTTTGAAATTATTGGCGAAAAAAGAGCAAAGCGGTTGGTAGCTTATTTGCAGGATGATACCGGAGAAATTGAACTCACCTGGTTTCAGGGTATCAGCTGGGTTGAAAAAACACTTCATATCGGAGACCTATACTTGGTTTTTGGGAAGCTGAGCTTTTTTATGAATAAGGTGCAGCTAGTGCATCCGGAAATTGAAATATTCACACCTGAAAAAGCGGGCGGAAAAAAATTCCTTGAACCTATCTATCCTTCTACCGAAAAGTTAAAAGCAAGGGGGCTTAGTGGCAGGGCGATAGGTAAGTTAACTTATGCCTTATTACAGTTGTTGTCACCCAAAGACTTTCCCGAAAACCTTCCCGATGCGGTGGTTGTTCAATATCGTTTTATTTCAAGATGGGAAT
>CANJAW010000276.1:0-4281 GCA_947472215.1 Chitinophagaceae bacterium | reverse complement strand
CCAATTTGGTATATACGGAGCCACTGAGTAAAAAATCTTTATTAGAATTTAATTCCTTTGTAAGTAAAACTGATGGGGCCAGCCATAAAAAAGTATATGATGTCAATAAATTGAGTGGTCAATACGATTTATTGAATAGTCGATTAACCAATGAATATGAAAGCAATTATCTGTATTCAGGTGGAGGTATGAATTTTAGGACCAATCAAAAATTGTTTAGTTTTTCTTCAGGGGTTTCCTTGCAAAATACCCAAATCAATGGAGCGAACATTAATACGCAGGTAAAAGTGAACCAACATGTCACTGACTTGCTTCCCGCTGCTATGTTGCAGTTTAATTTTTCGCGCACTAAAAACTTAAACTTCAATTACCGGACCTCTACTTCTCAACCTTCTTTAACGCAGTTGCAACCCGTATTGGACCTAAGCAATATCAACAATCCATATATGGGTAATCCGAATTTAAAAAGAAGTTATACGCATAATCTAAATCTCAGGTTCTTTTCCTCAAAATTCATTTCACAAAAAAACTTTTTCGCCTTCTTAAATGCATCTATGTCTAATAATTCTATCGTAAATTATGATAGTATTTTGCCTAATCGTACCATATTATCCAAGCCTGTAAACGTTAATGGGGTGTATAGGATTAATGGAAACGCCAACTATGGGTTCGGTTTGAAAAAAATTCATTCAAGACTAAATGTTGGATTAAATGCAGGCCTCAATAACAATGTTTCCTACTCCAATGGAGCTTTGAATACCATTGTGATTAAAAGTGTAGGCCCTTCTTTTACTTACAATTACCTGCTAAATGATGTAGTTGATATTAATCTTACAACAAGGTACTCCTATAGCATTACCAATAATGCAAAAAATCCTTCCTTAAATACCCATTATCTAACTAGGATGTATTCGGCAGATATTACCAATTATTTACCCTGGGGCTTTGTGCTAAATCAGTCAATGAATTACACCATTAATTCTGGGCGAGCGGCGGGATATAATACCGCCATTCCAATATGGAATGCTTTTTTCTCTAAATTTTTCCTGAAAAACAAACGTGCAGAGTTGAAGTTTAGTGCCTATGATCTCTTAAACAAAAGTGCAGGTATTAGCCGTACGGTATCTCAATCTCAAATTATAGACCAGCAATACAATGTGATTAGCCAGTATTTTTTAATAGGGATTACCTATAGTTTACAAAAATCCGGATTGGCGGGTGGAAATGGTGGGCGCTCTTTTATGATGAGAATGGATTAAAAATGCTAAATTTATAAAGTCAATCAAAATAGAAAAACATGAAAATAACATTTTTGATATCCGCCTTGGTACTTGGCAGCTGTACTGTATCAGTTGCTCAAATGAAAGAAGGAAAAATTGTATATGAGCGGGTAATGAATATGCGTCGAAACATTACAGATCCTGAAATGAGGGCTAGAATTCCTGAATCCAGAACTGATAAATTTGAACTATTATTCAATGAGCAATCAAGTATATTTAAATCGATCATTGAAGAAGATGCACCAGATCCCTTTGCCAGTAGCGGTGGCGATAGAGGTGGGCAGCGTATGATGTTTAGGATGCCTTCAACTATCACCTATACTGATCTACAGGCTCAAATGCAATATGAAGCTCGTTCATTATTTGAAAAAGACTTTTTGGTAGTTGATTCAGTGCGAAAAATAAATTGGAAAATATCTGAGGAAACAAAGGTGATTGCAAAACATCTTTGTAAAAAAGCTACTACTACCACCATGGGGCAAATGATGCGAATGAATTTTGGAGGACCGCCTGCTGGTGGTCCTAGGAGAGATTCTGCAAGGGTTGACAATAAACCCAAAGAGATAGAGGTAGTGGTTTGGTATGCGGAAGATATTCCTGTTGCTGTAGGGCCTGAAAGTTTTTCCGGTTTACCGGGTGCTATCCTAGAAGTAAATTCAGATAATGGGGCATCTATTACGGCTGCCGTAGAAATTTCAGGCAAGTATTCAAAAAAGGAATTGGTAAAGCCAACCAAGGGAGAAATAATGACGAGGCCTCAATTTATGGATAGCATGAAAAAAATTATGGAAGAAATGCAAAAAAACGGTCCCATTCGTTTTAACAGGTCAAATTAAAATTGGCAGGTTTGAATGAATAGTTCAAGGAAATGGTGTTAAGCTTCCCTGGTATAAAAATTGAGTTGTTTTTGTATTAGAAAAAAGCCATCCAATACATTATAAGTAGGCCGATAACTGCCAGCACAATTCCGGCAACCCTTTTCTTTTTTATAAATAGTAACAGCATTAATCCGGTCAAAGATATGAGCACCATTAAAATGGCTGCAATGTCAATTAGCAAAAGCCATATTTTACCAGCATCTCTTCCTTTGTGTAAGTCATTTACAAAACCCATGAATCCCTGGCTGGTAATCATTAGTTGAAAGGAGGCATTTGTTCGATTGATGAAAGCGTCCGCTTCGTAGCCGGGTGCTTTAAATGAAATGCTGATTTCTGATTCGTCAATACGGAAATCACTTACCGCACCCTTCACCTTGTATCGGTTTCTAAAAAATTCTACGGTGGCTAATTTGTCAATTTTTGAACTGTCTTTTGCACTCACCCAGGCTGCATTGATCGTACCCTTCAGTTCTGTAGTAGTTGCCTTTGATTGAAAATAATCAGCATGATTGAGTGTTAATCCGGTAGCAGAAAAAAACAGTACAATTACAAAACTTATCATGGATAAATAAATATGTAACCACCTCGAAATTCTGGCAAATGTTTTCTTATCCATGGTTAATCTTTCTTTCTATATTCTACTGAAGCTGCTGCCACTTCAGCATTTGCGCCCAAGTCAAATTTAAAAGGTATTTCACCCATTTTTATTTCCTGACTCATTAATTGATAGGTTCCATGCTCTCTTGCCACCTCTATATGTATAGTATACAGGCCATTTTTTACATCCTCTCCCTTGTCATCTTTGCCATCCCACTTAATGGTATATTTTCCGGCAGATCGGGTGGCACTGGCGATGGATGCCATATTTCCTGCTTCAGCAGAAAATTTATTATTGTTTGCTTTGTACCAGGCTCTAAGTTCATGAAGCCAACGAGGCTTGTTGTACCAAACGGATACGGTGCGAATGGAATTTTTGTTGATGTCTTCTACCCAAATTGCTACAAAAGGTCTTCTTGCCCCTCCTTGAATTTGATTCAATTCCAAATTGATTAATAATTCCAAGCCTGAATTCCGCTGGTCAATTTTAGGGATAGATGAGGAAACAGATTTATTTTTTTTAGTAGCTATCTCATAATTTTTCCATCCTTTGCTTTCAATGCGCTCACCATCTTTTGTGATGATTAAATATTCAGCACCTGCTATTTGTTGGGCTAATTGGATGCTAGCTTCAGTTGTTAAAACATTAAAAGCTGTTGCCAAAGCACCTGCATCTGTTGCATGATTGGCTATTACGGTAGCAGAAATGATTTGATTAACCGGTATGCCTGTTCTTGGGTCAACGATATGGGAATACCATTGTCCATTAATTAATTCACCTCTTCTATAATTTCCACTGGTGGCAATTGCTTTGTTATTTATTTTAATGTAGTCTAACCATTCATCATTGACTGCAGCTGCTTTCGGGTCTACAATTCCAATTGACTCATTTATATCACCGGCCACAACAATATCACCTCCTATATTTAGTACAACTGATTTTATTTCTTTATTTTTCAGGACTTCATCTGCAGCATGTTTAATAATGTAACTTTTTACAAAACTATTGAGCATTAATGGCTCATTACTCAGGTGTATGGCAGTTTTGGCTGATTGATTGAGCAGCCAATGCCTTTGTTGTACTTTTGATACAGCCCCTTGAATTTCAATACTAGTGGGAATTGTTTGTTGTATAGCAGCTGATTTCCATAGTTGGGTAATGATTTCGGCAGAAGGATCTAAAGCACCGTTGGTTTTAGCCCTCCATTCATCCATCAACTGTAATACCTCAAACAGATCGTTGGAAATTTTTACAGGAATATCTTTTGTTTTCATCCAATTGCTAAATTCACTATTGAGATCGTAGGCGCTCAATATTTTTGAAAGTCTTTTAATTTCATTCAAAGCAGTTTTTTCAGCAATAGCACCCTGTTGATTGGAGGTAGCAGTAACTTTTATTTCAAATGAAGTACCTAATATATTTTCATATTGGTATATGAAAGTTTTTGGTGCTACTGTTGGATCTTTTTTTGTCAATGAATTTCCTACTGCAGTAAGTAGTAATAGTAGTCCGGTTAAAATGGTTT
>CANJAW010000275.1:0-4310 GCA_947472215.1 Chitinophagaceae bacterium | reverse complement strand
CACTTGGTTGGCAGGAAAATTGGTATTTTAAATAAAACCCTTCGTTTTAAGTTGGGTATTCACCACATCTTTTTACTTATACCATTACATTAGTTAATTTTACAAAAAATAAATTTCATGGCAAAATCAAAAGCAACTAAAAGTATCCTTACCAAGGAGTCCTATTCTTTTTTACAAAATTATATCAATAATCCATCCCCTACAGGTTTTGAAACGAGCGGACAAAAAATGTGGTTAGATTATATTAAACCCTACACCGATTCTTTTTTTACGGATCCCTATGGTTCTGCGGTAGGAGTAATTAATCCCTCTGCAGCTTTTAAAGTGGTTATAGAGGCACATGCTGATGAAATCAGTTGGTTTGTAAATTACATTACGGCTGAGGGCTTGATTTACCTGAAGCGCAATGGGGGAGTGGATCACCAGATTGCCCCCTCCATGCGGGTGTGGATTCATGGAAAAAAAGGGCCGATAAAAGCAGTTTTTGGATGGCCAGCCATTCATACCAGAATGGGAAATGGTGATAAGGAAACCCAACCAAAAGTGGAGAATTTGTTTTTGGATTGTGGTGCAAGAAGTAAAAAGGAAGTAGAGGCTTTGGGAATTCATATCGGTGCCGTTGCTACCTATGAAGCAGGCTATGAAGAAATGGCGTACGATTATTTGGTAGGTAGGGCTTTTGATAACAGGATAGGTGGGTTTATGATAGCGGAAGTGGCTAGGCTTTTGAAACAAAATAAAAAGAAATTGCCCTTTGGGCTATATATAGTAAATGCCGTGCAAGAAGAGATTGGTTTAAGAGGTGCTGAAATGATTGCCCGCAGAATTAAACCGGATGCTGCCATCATTACCGATGTAACTCATGATACCTCCACACCGATGATAAATAAAATGATTCAAGGCGATATTAGCTGTGGAAAAGGGCCTTCGCTAACCTTTGGTCCGGCGGTACATAATAAGTTGTTAGATTTGGTACAGGCAGTGGCCGAAAAGAATAAAATACCGGTACAGTTAAATACCGCCAGTAGAAGTACTGGAACTGATACCGATGCGTTTGCGTATGCCAATGATGGCTGTCCTTCCGTATTGATTTCAATGCCGCTGAGGTATATGCACACCACCGTAGAAATGCTGCATAAAAGCGATGTAGAGCATACCATTCAACTGATGTACGAAACTTTACTCACGTTAACGCCTAAAACTAATTTGAGCTATTTTTAATTCCTCGCAACTGTAAGGTGGTTGACACCTTACAGTTGTTCTTACATTGCTTTGAGTCTGGCAATGGTTGCAATGGGATCAAGGGATTTGAAAACCGTACTCCCTGCTACGAGCACATCTGCACCGGCATCCATGATTTGCTGCGCGTTCTCTTCTGTTACACCGCCGTCAATTTCAATTTTTACGTTGAGCGACTGTTCAGTTATCATTGCCCGCAGCTCTTTTATTTTTTGTAAAGTAGTTGGGATAAATGATTGTCCGCCAAAACCCGGATTCACACTCATCAAGCACACCAGATCAACGTCGCCTAAAATATCTTTCAATAATGATACGGGAGTATGTGGGTTAACCGCTACACCCGCCTGCATACCCAAACTTTTAATTTGCTGTATATTTCGGTGCAAATGGGGGCATGCTTCTATGTGAACAGTTAAAATATCGGCTCCCGCTTTTTTAAAAATTTCCGCAAAATTCCCCGGTTCCTCAATCATTAAATGCACATCACATATTTTGGTAGTGGCTTTTCTGAAAAATTCAATCAGCATGGGGCCATAACTGATATTGGGTACAAAGCGTCCATCCATTACATCTAAATGAAACCAGTCGGCCTGGCTATTATTGAGCATGTTACATTCATCCTGTAACTGTAAAAAATTGGAAGCAAGCAGCGATGGAGCAATAATGGCCATGGTGTTGATTATTTGTTGGGTAAGTTAATTCAATAATTATTTTTCGATTTGGGTATTGATACATCTTTTAAGTGCATCTTTAGCTTCTAGGTAATTCGAATCTATTTGCAAAGCTAACTCGTAGTTTTCAATTGCTTCTTTTCTTTTACCTAATTTTTCATAACATCTACCCATCCAGTAATATCCCTCATCAAAGGTATTTTGAACCTTTACTGCATTTTTCATAACTTCTAGTGCCAAATCGTATGTAGCAAGGTCGAAATAGCAAATTGCTTTTTCGCGGTATGCCATCATATTTCGGTAATCTAGTTGAAGGCAATTATTGAAATAGCCAATAGCTTTTTGTTTATCCCCTGTATAGCTAAAATATAGCCCTTTAATGAAAATGGCCTGAGGTTGTGCATTTGCCCCTGTTGCTGCTATTAATGCATCTGCAAGGGTTAGTGCCCTTGGATTCTTCGTTTGTGCGTACAATGATCCAAGTGAAATAATATAGACTGTTTTTGGATTAATTGATATAGCATTTTCAAAGCATTCGATTGCTTGAAGGGTATCGCCATTTTCAAAATGTAAAGTGGCTTTGATATCTTGCAACCGGTCATTTAAAGAATCTTTTTGGATGGCGATATCTGTTTCGGCGATAGCCTGACCATAATTGCCATTTTCCCTGAAATATTGAATTAGGTTTTCTCGTGCTAAACTAGAATCTGGGAATTTTACCACTACGTCTCTAAGCGCTTTTTCCTGTTCAGCTATAGGTTGGTCTGATTTTACTGTAGTGCTGTTGCAGGAAGTGATTGTTAAAACGATGGCGCAAATACAGTAAAAAATCAACTTGGTCATAGTTTTATAGATATGTTGCAAAATTAGGCCTTACTATAAACTTTATTGACAAAAGGCTGACAAATTAATTATTTACTAGGTTTACCTTCGCAATAAATTTTTTCAGATGAGCAGGTATGTATTGATTTTGTTGATTGTCTCATTTTTTGCTTTTAAGTCAAGCGCCTTAAAAATGAAGGGATTTCTTGTTCCAACTCATTCAATTTCTTCCAATTTACGTACCAATAGGGATACGATACTTTTTCCGGGGGAGACCCATTTTGCCAATATCCGTCAGCTGACTTTTGGAGGGGATAACGCCGAAGCCTATGTTAGTTTTGATAATAAGTGGCTTATTTTTCAAAAAACCAATCCAAAAGAGGGTGTTTTTTGCGATCAAATTTGGATGGGGAAAATCCCTCAGCACCCAGCCGATAAATTTGAGCCCAAATTGATGAGTACAGGGGAAGGACGAACCACCTGTGCTTATTTTTTTCCTGATGGGAAACATATTTTGTACGGCTCAACCCATTTGGGTAGTAAAGAATGTCCTGCGGTTCCAGACAGAAGCAAGTACGGCAACAAATATATCTGGCCCATTTATGAGAGCTTTGATATATTCAAGGCGGATCTCAATGGGAAAATTGTAAAGCAACTAACCCATAGTAAGGGCTATGATGCAGAAGCTACCATTTCACCCAAGGGGGATAAAATATTATTTACGTCTATGCGAGATGGTGATCTTGATTTGTATACAATGGATTTGAATGGAAATCATGTAAAGCGAATCACCAATACGTTAGGATACGATGGTGGTGCATGGTTTAGTCCGGATGGTAAAAAGATAATTTGGAGAGCTAGCAGGCCAACCACGGATGCTGAAATAAAGGAGTACAAGGAACTGTTGGCAGAAAACCTAGTAGCACCTACTCATATGGAGGTATGGATTGCCAATTCGGATGGAACGGAGGCGCGTCAAATTACATTTTTGGAACAGGCTAATTGGGCTCCCAATTTTACACCGGATGGGCAGCATATTATTTTTTGTAGCAACCATGAATATAAGCGGGGCTTCCCATTCAATATGTACCTGGCTGATTTAAATGGAAAAGGTATCGAAAAGATCAGTCGAGACAAAGGATTTGATGCATTCCCGATGTTTAGTCCTGATGGAAAAAAAATCATTTTCTGCAGTAATAGAAATAACGGCGGAACGAGAGATACCAATATATTTATTGCAGATTGGGTGAAATAGGAGGTCTTCCTCCGGTGACTCACCCCACCCGGTGACTCACCCCACCCGGTGACTCACCGGTTTCAATTTCTATGACTTCACAGTCTTTCATTTCTTTACCCTCTATTACGAAACGGATAAGTGTCCGAACTTTGTGCCATCCCTGTTTTCCCGCGGCACCGGGGTTCATGTGCAGGCAATTTAGCTGGTTATCGTACATTACTTTTAAAATGTGAGAATGCCCACTAATAAAGAGTTGTGGCTGATGAATCAATATTTCTTTTTTGGTTTCGGGGTTGTATTTAGGGGGGTATCCACCAATATGGCGCATCATTACTTTCACT
>CANJAW010000274.1:0-4331 GCA_947472215.1 Chitinophagaceae bacterium | reverse complement strand
GCTATTTAAAAGACGAACAAAAAGATCGGAGTCTTCCCTCCCCCAACCGGTAAACGCCTCATCTAGACCATTGACAGACAGGTAATCCTTTTTAAAAAACCCCATCAAACCACCTCTGGCCCCCTTGTAAGTAGTGCTACCCTTTATGAGGTGATGCAACCAAGGATTCCTTACTGCCGAAGCCATATTTTGCTCAAAATTTCCTCGATGAAATTTAACAACACAGCTTTTTTGATTTAAAAGGACTTGGGTAAATGACTTTGACAAAAATGCACGACTGGCAACAAGTATATAGCCGCGATGAATACTTTTTTGGTAATCAAAAATAAAAAGGGGATGAAGTAATAGATCGCCGTCAATAAAAACAACGTACTCACTTGCCGCAATTGCCACTGCCTTGTTTTTAATAGTGGATAAACGATACCCATTATCCTCTTGCCACACATGCAACAAGGGGATGGGGAATATTTTTTTATAAATATCTATGAGCTCCTTGGTTTCTTCACCAGACCCATCATCTGCAATCACCACTTCCTGAGGCAGCAACTTTTGCTCAAGTACACTTAACAATACTAGCTCCAAAAACCTAGGATTGTTGTAGGTGGAAATTATCAATGAAATGGAAAATGGATTCCTCATAACTATGTATACTATTCGTTAATTGATTAACCGACTAAAAAAAATATTCTATTTACCAACTATCACCTCTTCAATAAGTTGTAATTTCTAAAATCAAAAAAACGCTTTCCTGTCTTTTTTTCCAACCAAAACAAAATTTTTCCCTTGAGGGTAAATTTTTTCTGAGAAACATCCAATTCAACATTCCAGTTCTTGGCTTCGATGCGTTTTTTCATCACCAAGGGATGCTGGCCCGTAAATTTCTTGAGTGAATCAAATTGATTGAAATCGAAAAAATCAGCCGTGTTCAAAAAATCATTCACCGCTACTTCATCATTGGAATAATAGCGAAGGATATTTTTTTGCTTTTGTTTCATTTTCTCTGGACTCTTCACCCAACCATAATGATAAACTTTTGCGTCGACAGAGACTACCGATAACTTTTTTTTACCCACCCTGAATCCCTGGGCATCCTTGTAAGCACTTATGGACTTGTCATTGCGAATAATCCTTACTTCGTGACTGTACCAACCCCTACTATCTCCGACATAGTCGTAGGTTCCGTAGAAATGAAGGTACTCGAACAACAAACCCTGAACTTTTTTCACACCAACATACTTTTCAGCTGTGGCAAGGATGCTTGCATGGTATTTTTCGTGAATTACTTCATCCGCCTGTATGTAAAATATCCAGTCCGTATCGGCAGATACATGGGCCATTGCTTTATCTGTCTCCACTGCATAAACTTTACCTCCTTCCCGCAAACTCATATCCCAGGTAGAATAGACCAACTTGATTTTATCAGATACAATACTTTTTATCAACTGTTCCGTATCATCTTCACCCCTGTCTATGCTTATGATCATTTCATCCACAACAGGCAAAATAGAGGAAATGGCTTCCACTACAGGATAATCATTTTTCTGCGCATTCCGTATAATAGTAACCCCCGTAATTTTCATAGTGAACTTTTAATAGTACAAAGGACTGAAATTATTCTGACATAATAAAAGGAAAGCTGGCTAAATCAACTATCACAGTAAATTTTATTACAATGTCACAATGAAAAAATAAAACTGGGGAGCTAGGTAGGTATATGGGTAAATTTGGAGAAAAATTTGCGATATTTGCTTAATTCCAAAGCTCGAATTTAATTTACCCCCTTTTTTTACAATGAAGATTTTACTGAAATACTTACAACCCTATAAATGGCTGGTCATTCTTACATTGGTACTAGCCGGCATCAACATTGGCTTTTCCCTAATAGACCCAATTTTACTAGGAAAAATGGTCAATTTGGCCAATGAACAACAATCCATACCGTCAGGGAAATTCGATTGGAAAAACTTTTTCTGGAATTATGAATGGATCACTAAAAAGGGCAACCCCTATTTACACCTAGGCGTATTTTACATCCTGCTTTTTTCCATATCGGTAGCCATGGTGAGCCGTATTGCCAAAAACTTTCAAGATTATTTTTTAAATGTAATCATCCAAAAATTTGGAGCACGAGTTTTTACAGATGGTCTTCAACATGCCATGAAACTTCCGTATCAACAATTCGAAGATCAACGGAGCGGAGAAACCTTGTCCATTTTAACCAAAGTAAGAACGGATGTTGAAAAATTCATGATCAGCTTTATCAATGTACTTTTTGGGATTATGGTAGGCGTTGTATTTGTTTTTGTATATGCAGCCATGTTTATCAACTGGCGTATTCCGATAGCCTATTTAGTCGGTATTGTAACCTTAACTTTTATCACCAACTTGCTCAGTAAAAAAGTCAAGTCGATTCAGAAAAATATTGTTGGCCAAACCACTGCGCTTGCTGGGTCCACCACCGAATCGCTACGCAATATTGAACTGGTTAAAAGCCTAGGGCTTACCAAACAGGAGGTGGCCCGACTCAACAAAAACACCTATAAGATATTGGGGTTGGAGCTAACCAAGGTAAAGCGAATCAGGAGTATCAGCTTTATACAAGGCACCATGGTAAATACCTTACGGCAGGTAATTTTATTTATTCTGATGTGGCTTATTTTTCACAACCAGATGGATGCTGGACAACTCGTTACGATGCAGGTTTTCTCCTTCTTCATCTTTGGGCCTTTACAGGAAATTGGAAATATTTTACTTTCTTACCGTGAAGCCGAAGCTTCACTCAATAACTTCAACAACCTAATGCAGAAAGCCCCAGAAACAGAGCCTGCTAACCCTACTCCCCTGGGAAATATAGAAACGCTTTCCTTCAACCAGGTTTCTTTCCAGCACCAAACAGCCTCTCACAAAGCCATCGACAATATTAGCTTTGATGTAAAAGTGGGAGAAACCATTGCCTTTGTTGGCCCTTCCGGTAGTGGTAAATCGACTTTGATGAAGCTGTTAGTTGGTCTATACCGTCCACAGGAAGGCAATATTTTTTATAATAAACTCGATGAAAATACCATTCACTTTGATGACCTGAGAAAACAGATTGGATTTGTAACACAGGATACGAATTTATTCAGTGGTACTATCGGAGAAAATTTGCTTTTTGTAAATCCAACGGCCACTGAAGATGACCTCATGGATGTACTCCAAAAAGCAAGCTGCAAAAATCTAATCACTCGGGCCGAAAAGGGGTTAGACACAATGATTGGAGAGGGGGGATTAAAATTAAGTGGTGGTGAAAAGCAGCGTCTGTCTATCGCAAGAGCATTGCTAAGAAAGCCGCACCTGCTCATTTTTGATGAGGCCACCTCTGCACTTGATTCATTGACTGAGGAAGAGATTACCGATACCATCAAAGATATTTCATCTGCCAAAGAACACATTTCCATTTTAATAGCGCACAGATTAAGCACCATCATGCATGCCGACCGCATTTATGTATTGGAAAAAGGTTATGTGGTAGAAACCGGCACACATGAAAGCTTGTTGGCAGAAAAGGGCTTATACTATGCCATGTGGCGGCAACAAATTGGAGAAAGGAAGAAATCATAAGCCAGCTAAATGATGTAAAGTGATGAACCCAATAAAAAACAACTGCAGCCTTTGCATTTCCACTTATAATTGGCCTGGGGCATTAAGGCAATGCTTAAAAAGTATCAAATCACAATCAATACTGCCTAGCGAAGTAATAATCGGTGATGATGGCTCATCAGATGAAACCAAACTATTGATTGAAACCACCAGGAAAGATTTCCCTGTACCCCTCATTCATTTATGGCATGAGGACAAGGGGTTTAGGCTTGCTACCACCAGAAATAAAACTTTTGCAAAAGCAAAGGGTGACTACATTATTCAATCCGATGGCGATGTCATCTTTCACAGGAATTTCATAAGAGATCATTTATTATTTGCGAAAAAAAACACCTTTATTGCAGGCACCCGCTGCTTACTCAACAATAACATCTCGACGGAGTTGATCTCTGGTCAGCGTATTGCTGGAGTTATTGAGTTGCTGCGCCAGAGTAGTAAAAAATACAATGGCGTCAGGTGCCTCCCCGCTGCGCTCATAAATTATTCACTGCAAAAAGGAATCAAACAAACAAAGTATGTTTTGGGGGCAAATATGGCATTTTGGAAGGAGGACCTAATTAAAGTCAATGGATACAACGAACAGTTTACCGGATGGGGGAAAGAAGACAATGATTTGGCGGCAAGGCTTCATATCGAAGGGGTGTCCATCAGATTTTTGAAATACGCTGCCATCCTATTTCACCTTTACCATC
>CANJAW010000273.1:0-4341 GCA_947472215.1 Chitinophagaceae bacterium | reverse complement strand
TGCTGGTAAGGACTTCCATCATGAACCCCATCTGTTTCCGACTGCATTTGATAAGGCCTGGTACCATCTACTTTGGAGAGTAATTCCTTGGTTCCAGAAACCTCCGTACTCTCATTGGAACCAACATAAAAGACAAGTGAAGGATGATTGCGAATCCGCTTTACTGCAGATTGCAAATTATTAAAATATATATTTTTATCCTGGGGATGTTTGGTATCACCTGTTAGCCAAAATTCCTGCCATACTAAAATTCCTAACTCATCGCATAACTGGTAGAAATAATCAGATTCAGCAATGCCACCTCCCCACAAACGAAGCAGATTGATTCCGGATTGTTTGGTGTACCGAAGTTCTGCATTCATTCTTTCATCTGAATTGCGTAACATCGCTTCAGGAATCCAGTTGGATCCACGAATAAATATTTTCTTTCCATTTACATAAAAGGTTTTAGAACTATCCGGCGTATTTCTATCCGCAATAATTTCCCTTATACCAAAACTAGTATTCACCGCATCGGCTAATACTCCATCTAAATAAACCTGCAATTTTAAATGATATAAATCTTGTTTTCCCTTAAACTGAGGCCACCATAAACGAGGGTTTTTAATTTTTAATTGCGGAAAATCGTTGGGAGTAAAAACCATTTCTTTGTCCTCCCCCCTTTTAAGTTCCATACTTTTTTCAAAATGGATACCCTCGCCTACTATTTCTCCTTTAACTACACATTGGACTGTTCGCATAGCCGCATTTACCAAATCAACCGATACGGTTTCATTTGCCAAGTCGTAAGCAGGTTTGGATAAATTAGATTTTACAAAAGGATTCCTTAGTGCGACCTTATTCGTTGAATAAAGAGAAATACTTTTCCAAATACCCGTATTTCGATCTCGAATACCATCTTTAAAGGTAAAATCCCAGCCTACCGACATTAACATTGTTGTATTCAAGCCAATATTGCCATCACCCCCATTTCTATTTTCTCCCCTAGCTCTCCATGGTTTCACTTTGTTGGTACCCGGAATATCAACTGGATACACTTTAATAGCCAATGCATTTTCACCACCAATTTTGGCAAAGTCCGTGATATCAATATAATCCTGCACGAACATACCTGCCATATTGCCTACCATATTTCCATTCACCCAAATTTCGGCCCGATAATTAATACCATCCACCTGAAGCCAAATTACCTTATTGGTATCAGATAAGGGATCAGTGAATTTTGTTCTAAACCAATAAGTGTAAAAAGCTTGTCCTGCCGAAGCAATGTCAGGAATAAGATTACTAGACAACTTATTATTGATTCCATAATAAGGCTCTGGATAAACTTTATTGTACACCAAAGAATTAAGCACCGTTCCCGGAATTATTGCAGGCATCCAAGTTTTATCTAAAAAGGCAGTGCTGGAAATTTCTTCAGCCGAAGCATTTTCATCGCCAGCCTTTTTCATTGTCCATTCAAAGGAACCATTGTGTTCAAGCTTAGAATCTAAGTAAATTTTATTAGACTGACGAGCTTCATTATTGAACTGTGCAAAGCAGGTAGTACATAAGCAAAAGGGTAATAGAAGGAAGGAAATTATTTTCATGTAAATTTTTATTCAGATTTATTATTAGTAGCATTAATTATTTTTCGAACACCCACTTTCAGCGCCCAGCTGTCATATTCCTTTTCCATTTCTTCCACCCGGACAGGGAAATTACTAGCCAAATTATTTACCTCGGTTGGGTCTATGTCAAGGTTATATAATTCCCAACTTGGATCCTCCAAATCTTTAACCAGTTTCCAATTCCCCTTACGAATAGCCTTGTTTCCTTCATGTTCCCAGCAGTAGGTTTTAGGAGCTATTTTTTTTCCATTCCATAAATAACTTAAACTTTCACCAGGAAGATTATTAACAGGTATACCAGCCAATTCAAGTCCTGTAGGAAGTAAGTCTATCACATGACCGATACCTTCTTGGATTTTTTTTTGCGCCTTAATTTTTGCAGGCCATTGAATGATGCACGGAGTAATCATTCCTCCTTCATGCATGAATTTTTTATATTTTTTAAAAGGAGTATTTGAAACATTGGCCCAAGGGAAATCATACGTAACATAAGTGCCCCGTTCTCCAATTTGTTTGGTGCTATCATTCAATTTTCTACTTTCCATATTTTCAGCACAGCCACCATTGTCTGATATAAAAACAATCAGGGTATTTTCAAATTGATGGTTGGCTTTTAATTTATTGATTAGCCTGCCAATATTTTGGTCCATCCTGTCAATCATTGCAGCATACACGGCCATTTTTCTGACCCACTGTTTTTTATTAGTAACGGTTTCCCATGCAGGGATATCAGCAGGCTTTTCCGTTAATTGGTACCGCTTATCTACCAATCCGAGCTGGATCATTTTTTGGTACCGTTTTTTTCGGGTAACATCCCAACCCTGTGTATACAATTGCTCATATTTAGCTATATCAGATTCATAGGCATGTAAGGGAAAATGCGGTGCTGTATAAGCTAGGTACAAAAAAAATGGATTGTTGGCGTGTAGGTTCTTTTGGTCATCTAGGTATTGTATTGCGTGATCTGTAAAAGCATCCGTCATGTAAAAGCCTTCTGCTGGAGGCGTATATTCTTTATCATCTAAAACGATGAACCGTTTGCCCTTTTCGGCAGGTATAATTTCATAATAACTGGAGGCGCCTGAAATCAATCCGAAATAGTGTTCAAACCCTCGGGTAAGAGGCCAGTGTTGACTTCTTTCACCTACATGCCATTTACCTGTCATATAGGTGTTATATCCAGCCTTTTTTAATTGCTCCGCAATAGTGGGGTAACGATTATCTAAAAAACCTTGATAGCTTCCTGGAATAATGGGTGCCTTTGCAAGCGTCACCATATCACCCATACCTACTGTATGAGGATATTGTCCTGTTAATAAAGAAGCCCGGGTGGGGCAGCAACGGGCATTGTTGTAAAAATTGCGCAACTTAATTCCATTATTAGCCAATTGATCAATATTGGGTGTGTTGATTTCACTTCCATAACAACCGATATCAGAATAACCCATGTCATCCACCAAAATATAAATAATATTTGGTCGCTGCTCAACATTGGTAGGTTTAGCTGCAGTAGCTAGCAATAAAAAAACACTTGCTAACAATAAAATTCCTGCTGAAATAAAATAGCTTACTAATTTTCTTCTTTTAAAAAGAGCAATAAAAATTGAATTCATAATAAACATTTATTATAACTTGATGATTTCTGAACCAGCTAATAAAAACGCTCCTGCACCATAGGCCTCCCAACTTTCTGCATTAAAATTACGCTGCGAACTTGCACCGATTGGTTGAACCCAGCCAACTTTACCTTCTTTTGTCAACAATGAGTTAAGACCTATCCATGCATTTTTTACAGCCGGTAAAAAAATCTTCCTATCCAAAATTTTGTGATTGACACCCCAGGCCAATGCATAACAATTAAAACCAGTTCCGCTCCCTTCCCCACCTGGATAAGCTGCCGGATCGAGCAAGCTAGTACGCCACAATCCATCCGGTTGCTGCAATGCCAATAAACTATTCGCCATTTCCTTATACAGTCGAAGATAAAATTTACGCCCTTCGTATTTTTTTGGCATTTCCTGTAAAAGCCTAACAAGTCCACCCATTACCCATCCATTTCCCCTAGACCAAAATAGTCGCTTACCATTGGCTTCTTTTCTTCCGGAGCCATTTGCATTCTGCAAATAGTTAGCATCCCTGGCAAAAAGGTGATCTTCTTGGTTGTATAAAAGCTGGTAAGTTTGAAAAAAAAGTGAATCACAAAGTACTTGGTAACTTCGGTCATGAAGGGTTTTGGCCAATTTTGCAAATACTGGTGGCGCCATAAAAAGAGCATCGCACCACCACCAAGTAAGTCCGTGATTTTTAATGGCCACCCCAGGTACCTGTTTTAATTTTTGCAAAGAATCTAGGGTGGGCTGTATCATCTTTTTATCTTTTCGAATACGATACAGATCGATATAAGTTTGGCTAATCGCATAATCATCAGCGTTATCGTACCGATGACCGGGCATCCAGTTGGTTCGTTCCCCCATTGCCATTAAAGAATCCATCAATACAGCAGACTGGGTAGTTTCATAGGCAGCAAAAACACCAGTATAGAATGCACCATTTGTCCAATCATATGCATGCTTGCCATTAGAATGAGTCATTTGCCAATCTGCTACCGTAAGCAAGGTTGCTTTAATGTAAGCTGGTGTAAATACATCTTTATTCTGAGCCGTTAGAGAATTTGTAAAAACGATTAACAGCATCAGTAAAAAAACTAATGGCCGATTTTTTAGTTGGACAC
>CANJAW010000272.1:0-4366 GCA_947472215.1 Chitinophagaceae bacterium | reverse complement strand
CTCTAAATAAATGGAGCCAGGCACATGATTGTAAAAATTTATTCAATGTAGATGGTGGACAGTTTGTATCACAGGCGGATAAAAATATTACTTGGACAATTTTAGCTTTGTCCATGAGAACCTCCGAATATATTGTTGATCAACTGAAAAAAAATAACCTGTAAACTTCCCTATTGTAAATTAAAAGGCCGCAGCCATCTGCTACCGGACTTTAGGAAAAAAATAAATGTATGGACAGACGTAAATCAATCAAGACACTATTAGTTGGCACTGCTGCAGCAGCTGTATTAATTGAATCTTGTGAGCCTAAAAATAAAAAGGAAGCCAACGCCACTGCTGATGCTGTTTTGAATCAAGATGATCGAATGGAGGAAGAGAAAATTGCTTACAAAAAACTTCAGGAACAAACATTTTTCACACCCGAAGAAATGATTACCATCACACTCCTAGGTGACATTATCATTCCGAAAGATCAAGTCAGTGGTAGCTCATCCGATGCCAAAGTGCCCGAATTTATTGAGTTTATAGTAAAAGATATGCCTGAACACCAGACGCCCATGCGGGGTGGTCTGCGCTGGCTAGAACTATATTCCCTCAAACGATTTGATAAGTCTTTTGCTGCTATTACTGAAAAACAACGGCTTGAAATAGTAGATGAAATCGCATACCCCAACAAAGCGAAAGCAACTGTAAAACAGGGCGTAGCTTTTTTTAACCTCATGCGCAACTTAACTACCACCGGCTTTTATACTTCAGAAATTGGTGGTGCAGATGTTGGTTACATGGGCAATGTTCCTAACCAATGGAATGGTGTGCCAGATGATATTTTAAAACAATACAATCTGTCCTACACTGAAAAAGAATTAAAGGAATGTATCAGCTTCGATGATAAAGCATAAATTCAATTCGGTAATACTTATTGGATATGAACTGTTTGAAATTTACAAATAGCTGATTTTTATATCGAACAGAAACTTTCTGAATCCAAAAAATAACAATATTTTCAAGTATGATTGCAATGCAATCATACTTTTTCTATTTAAGGCAATCAATGGTTGCTTCGTTTTTATATAAGTATAATTTTTTATTGAAACTTGAAAAAGGAAGAGAATACTTTTTACTTAAACACTGCTATTCAATGATGATCACTACTAAGTCCATCACATTGGTAAATGTAGCACCTGTTTTAAAAAGCCCCCCTATTTGTTCAAAAAAAGGATAGGCGTCATTGTTCAATAGATAGCTAGTGGCGTCCAGTTCTAATTCCTTTGCAGCTGAAATAATTTGCATGTCGGCAATTGCACCCGCGGCATCCGTTGGACCATCAGTACCATCGGTACCAGCTGATAAAAAAGTAATCGAATTTGAAAAATTATTGTCAGAAACTATAGTCAATTCTAGTAAGGCACTAAGTGCCATTTGCTGATTGCGGCCGCCAATTCCATTACCCTTCACCTTTACCGTAGTTTCACCACCCAGTAATAAACAGGCTGGCTTTACCCCTTGGTAGTTTTTACAGAATTGGATTAACGAACGCCCAACATCATCAGCATCCCCTATAAGCCCGTTATCCATCCGAGCAATATGATAACCAAGTTTCCTTGCCCGCAATTCAGCAGCGGCAAGGGCAATAGTGTTATTGCCAATGATTTTGTTGATCACCTTTTTAAAAACAGGGTCATTTTCTTTGAATGTATCCTGAAGTATCCCTTTACAACCATCCATAATTCGTGTATGAACAGGGTGAGGCAGGCGATTGATTAAGTTATACCTAGTTAATACCCTCAGTGCATCTTCAAAAGAAGTACTATCAGCTACCGTTGGGCCACTAGCTATTACTGCCAGGTCATCACCGGGTACATCAGAAATTATAAAACTAAACCAGCTCCCTTCAGGAGCAAATCGCAATATCTGTCCACCTTTTACAACAGACAAATGCTTTCTGATAGTATTTACCTCTTCGATAGTCGCTCCGCTGTCTAATAGTAATTGAAAGGTTACCTGAAGATCAGAAAGCGACAAGCCTTCCGGAACATCGATCCACAGCGAAGAAGCTCCGCCACTAAGTAAACAAATAACAAGATCATCTTTTTCTACTTGCTGCAATAATTGAAGCGTAGCAACCGTTGCTACCACTCCCTGCTGATCTGGAACGGGATGGGCCGCTTCAAGACAAATGATATTTTCTAGAAAAATCGAATGGCCGTATTTTGTTACCACTAACCCTTCCGTTATCAAATCGCCCAAAATATCTTGTACTGCCTTCGCCATGGCAGCACTGGCTTTTCCTGCACCAACTATATAAATTTTTTTTATTCCATTGACGATAATCTGCTCATCAAAAATATGCAGCAGCCCCTCCTTAATGAACAAATATTCAGGAATTAATTTTTTAGGCTGAACTGCCGATACAGCAGTCTCAAATATTTCAATCGCTTTTTCCCTGGCAGACATTTTACATATTTTTGACCACTATTCTACAATAGTATGAATTATAATTTCTCCTATCTTAAACAACTGATAAAATACTTTCAGAATTATATTCCTGCAGCCATTGTGATGGACTTATTTTCCACAACTGCCTTATATAAGGTTTCATTAATCGCGTGTTCGCTTTTAGCAATTACAACTGTAGCAACCGTATTGCCAATAATATTGGTAATAGCTCTAGCTTCACTCATAAAGCGGTCCACACCCAGCAATAGTGCCAACCCTTCTACTGGAATTACTTTGATGGCAGCCAGTGTAGAAGCCAATACAATAAAACCACTGCCAGTAACCCCTGCAGCTCCTTTGCTAGTTATCATTAAAATACCGATGATGGTTAATTGTTGCATCAGGGAAAGATCAATGCTAAATACTTGTGCTAGGAAGACAATACACATACTCAAGTAGATGGAAGTGCCATCCAAGTTGAAACTATAACCAGCAGGAATCAGTAAGCCCACAACGGTTTTATCACACCCGGCTGCTTCGAGTTTCAGCATGATGTTTGGCAAAGCAGGTTCGCTACTACTGGCACCTAAGGTAATTAGTAATTCTTCTTTGATGTAGATTAATAATTTCCATAAGCTAAATCCATTGTACCTACAAATAAGATTGAGTACAACGGCAACAAATAAAAATACCGTGATGTAAAAACTAAGCATCAACTTTCCGAGTAACAATAATGTTCCAAAACCAAATTGACCTATGGTATATGCCATGCCCCCAAAAGCACCGATGGGAGCAAGATGCATAATAAATTTCATGATATTAAAAATCACTTTATTTATTTTTTCAAAGCTAACTACTAGCGTGCTTCCGTAATTTCCCAGTTTACTAAGACCAGCACCAAATAAAATACTGAAAAATAATATTTGTAAAATATCACCCTGAGCGAAAGACTTGACTATATTATCGGGGATGATATGGGTGATAAAATCTGCCCAATTTAATTCAGTGGCCTGACTAGTAATTTTAATAACTTTTTCCGTCTGCAAATGACTGACTACAATCCCTACACCAGGCTGTACAATATGCACCACCACTAAGCCAATAACTAGTGCCAGCGTGGTTACAATTTCGAAATACAAAAGGCCTTTACCTCCTACCCTGCCCACTTTTTTCATATCCCCCGCACCGGCTATCCCTAATACAATCGTAAAGAAAATAATCGGCGTGATAATCATTTTTATCAGATCAATGAATTTTTCACTAATCACTTTTCCTACAGGAGCAAAACTTGGGAAAAGCCAGCCGACTAATACCCCAAGTATAATCCCAATGATTACCTGTACATACAAAATTTTAAAATATTTCATACTGATATTACTTAGCTGGAAAATGAGGTGTAATAAGTAATGGAAAGGTAAGGCTTCTAAAATAAATTAAAAAAATCAACTATTGTTGTAAGGATTGGCATTGATGGATAAAGTTTTAGCTTGCCTCATTTGGTCGTTTGCCTCATCGCTTCAGTAATCACTTTTCCCACACAGCCGCTCGGCATTTGTATGGTAAGCATCGCCGCTATAGTGGCAGCAATATCTGTCATATAGGTCTCTCTATTGGTATTTCCCTGTTGCACCTTCCACCCAAAAAACAATAAAGGAATATGCGCATCATAAGGATTCCACAATCCATGAGAAGTGCCTTTACTGTTGCCATCCAGATAGCCAGGCAGGGTTGTAAAAACTATATCTCCACTTCTTTTAGGATTATATCCGTTGGAAAACATTTTCTTTTGAGGCTCAGGCAATGAGGCTGCTTCAATAGCTTCGGTCTCAACTGCATTGATGATATATGCTTTATTTTTTAGCAGCGAGATGATCGAATGAACAACATCTTTCACGACCTTTTTTTGACGAATAATTTCATCTTGGTTTAT
>CANJAW010000271.1:0-4381 GCA_947472215.1 Chitinophagaceae bacterium | reverse complement strand
CAGTGGAATCAGGTGAATTGGCAAGTGGTTTAACAGGTGAGGGTCGAATGACAGAGCCAATAGCAATGGTTGAATGGCTGAGTCAATATTTTGCTGCAGGGCAGCTTCTGAAGGGAAAGAAGGTACTAGTTACCGCAGGCCCTACCTATGAGTCAATTGATCCGGTAAGGTTTATCGGCAATCATTCTTCTGGTAAAATGGGCTTGGCTATTGCGGAAGCGTTTATAAGCCATGGAGCAGCGGTTACCCTCATTATGGGCCCTAGCTCACTGGTTGTCCCTGCCTCTATATCCACCATCCGTGTTCAAACTGCTGCAGACATGTTTGAAGCTTGCAAAGCTGTTTTTCCAACTGTGGACATTGCTGTAATGAGCGCTGCAGTGGCCGATTATACTCCAATCGTTACTCAGCCTGAAAAAATTAAGAAAGCCAATGCCGACATTTCAATAACCTTTACTAAAACAAGGGATATTCTGAAGTACTTGGGAGAAACCAAAAGAAGTGACCAGCTATTGGTTGGTTTTGCTTTGGAGACCTCGGATGAAGAGAACTCCGCAAAAAAGAAATTAATTGAAAAAAATGCCGACCTGATAGTTCTTAACTCCTTACAGGATGCAGGGGCAGGTTTTGGATATGATACCAACAAAATAACTATTTTTGACAAGTCGGGCAATACATACTATTTTGATACCAAATCAAAAAAAGCCGTGGCGGAAGATATTGTAAATCGGATTATTCAACTATAATATGCATTTTACCAGATACCTATATGTACTTTTTTTATTGAGTAGTTGTTACTTTGTTAGTGCCCAGGAACTGAGTGCTCGGGTAACAGTCAATAGTAGTCGCATAGGATCTACGGTAAATAAAAATGTTTTCCAAACTTTGCAAACATCCCTTACTACATTTCTCAACAATAGAAAATGGACGAAAGATGTTTTTTTAGTGAATGAAAAAATAGATTGCAATTTTTTTTTAAACCTACAACCCACTCCTGAGGCAAATGTTTATTCTGCCTCCCTTAGCATCCAAGCAGCAAGACCGGTTTTTAATAGCGCATATTCATCGCCCATAATTAATTTTCAGGATGAAGATATAATCTTTAAGTATGTAGAATTTCAGCAACTAGAATTTAATGAAAATAGGGTGGCTGGTATGGATCCATTGATATCAAATCTAACTGCCCTATTTGCCTATTATGCCGACATGATTATTGCATTTGATTACGCCTCTTTTTCACCTCGTGGCGGAGATGCCTATTTTTTGAAAGCACAAAATATAGTAAATAATGCACCTGAATCGCGCGGTATTAGTGGCTGGAAGGCATTTGATGGGAAGAGAAACCGTTACTGGCTGGTTGAAAATATGATGAATACGAGGTATACTGTTATGCATGATATTTATTATGGGTATTATCACCTTGGCTTGGATAAAATGTATGATGATGAAACCAATGCAAGGGCAGAAATTTTGACGACATTAAACCTGTTGAATAATTTCAATTCAGATAATCCAAACACAATGATTAATCAGTTTTTTTTTCAGGGAAAGTCAAATGAATTGATAAAAATATTTTCAAAAGCTCCTCAGCAAGACAAAATAAGGGCTTCCGATCTGTTGCAGAAAATGGACATTACCAATGCCACCAGGTATAAAGAAGAGTTGCAAAAATGAAATATTTATTTTTTATTATCGGATTTTTTTTTATCACCAGTTGTACTAATAAGGGCGGCACCCCTTCCGGTATTTTGGATAAGGAAAAAATGCAAGCGGTGATGTGGGATATAATTCGTGCAGAAGCTTTTACAGACCAGTTTATAAAAAAATATTCTTCAAAAAATGTTTTACTAGAAAACATCCAGTTACAGGCTAAAATATTTTCGATTCATAAAGTTTCTCGTGAGCAATATGATAAAAGTTATGCGTATTATTTTTCACATACCGATCTAATTAGGGTAGTTCTGGATAGTATGACGGCCAAGGCTGAAAGGGAGCGAAATGGACTTTATCAACAAATTGAGGTGGTTCACCCAATTGAAAAGTTCTCTATACAATTGGCAGGGAGAGTAGTGGGGCAATTTAAATATTCATTTAACCCTTTCTGGTATAGTATTAAAAAATAGATACCCCATAGAGCATGCGTTTGGCGGGGGAGGTATCTACCAGTTTCAGCACTTTTTTATGTTTGAAAGTAATTTGTCGGAGGAAGAGTTAGGTTTGCTTGATGTTGTGAAGTAATTACCCAATTATCTCTAGAAACTATTACAAAAGCTCTTTTTTACTTGTATTTTTTCTATACTGAATTGTCTGTATCTATTTTCAAATAACAATGTTACATTGCAATATATAAATTTACTTCAATGAAATATCTCCCACTAAATCCAAAATTGTTTATTCAAAATCGTAAACGTTTTGTAGAAAAAATGGAAAAGCAGTCGATTGCTATATTTAATAGCAATGACGAGCTTCCTACTAATGCCGATCAGCTGTTCAAGTTTAAACAAAATTCTGATTTAATATGGTTGACTGGAATTGAACAGGAAGATACGATGTTGATATTGTTTCCTGGAAATCCTGATCCAAAATACAGGGAGGTGCTGGTATTGGTTAGGCCCAATGAATTAAAAGAAAAGTGGGATGGGCATCGACTGCGAAGAAATGAGGCTACGGCGATTTCAGGTATTCAAACGATTGTTTGGCTTGATGTAATAGATGGAATATTGCAGCCCTGGATTCACTGGTCAGATACGATCTACTTAAATACCAATGAAAATGATCGCAAGTCGAATTTTGTACCGGTTAGGGATTATCGTTATGCCGAGTTGATGAAGCAACGCTTCCCTTTACATATTTATAAACGAAGCGCAAAATTGTTGAAAGATCTACGTGCCATAAAATCTCCCTTAGAAGTGGAGGTTATTCAAAAGGCAATAGACATCACCGAAAAAAGTTTTCGGCGATTACTTACATTTATCAAGCCGGGGGTAATGGAATATGAAATTGAGGCCGAAATACTCCATTCCTTTTTAACCCAAAGAGCTACAGGTCCTGCCTATAGCTCAATTATTGCTGGTGGAGATCGAGCTAGAACCTTGCACTATGTTGAAAATAATCAAGCATGTAAAGCGGGTGAGTTGATTTTGATGGATTTTGGTGCAGAGTATGGCAACTATTGTGCTGATCTTACCCGTACCGTTCCTGTGAACGGAAAATTTTCTAGCAGACAAAAAATAGTGTACAATGCTTGTTTGCATTTACATTACTATGCGGCCTCTATTTTAAAACCAGGAATTAGCCTCCTTGATTATACAGAAAAAGTGGGGGAGGAAGCTACCAAGTTATTTCAAAAAATTGGCTTGTTGCAAAAAGCAGACATTAAAAATGAAGACCCCGAAAACAGGGCATACCGAAAATATTTGTACCATGGTATTTCTCATCATTTAGGAATTGATGTGCATGACATTGGCACCAGAACGGAGCCTATAAAGGCGGGAATGGTATTTACTATTGAGCCAGGAATTTATATTGAAGAAGAACAAATGGGCGTTCGAATAGAGAATAATTTTTGGATTACCCGTAATGGGAATGTGGATTTAATGAAAAATATTCCTATTACTGTCGAGCAAATTGAATCCTTCATGAAAAAGTAATACCCTAGGCAGGAGAAATGCGTAGTTTCGCTGTAATTAAATAACTTGCATTGATTAAAAGGAGGGAGGGTATCTACAAGTACTCCTTTTAATTAGCTTCCAATGAGTAGTACCATTCACTTTAAAAGTCTCAAAATCCAGTCCGGTTGCTAAAGCGGCACTTAATTATGAAGCAGATACCCAATATATTCACCTTGTTCAACCTTTTTTTTGGATGTATTGCCATTGTACTGACACTTCAAACTGAAACTGTCATCTTGTATTCCAATGAAGAGTTTACCAACAGTTTTAATATTCCTGAAAAATTGGCTTTTGCCGCATTTTTTATTTTCGCTTCGGCGGTGGTAGATTTTTTAGATGGCTTTGTTGCAAGATTGTTCAATGTATGTTCCGAAATGGGCAAGCAACTCGATTCCTTGGCAGATGTGGTTAGTTTTGGTGTGGCTCCTGGCGTAATACTTTATCAGTTATTGCGTATTAGTTGGATGCGAGAGCAAAATGGATTGGATATTCCAATTATTTGGCTTTTGCCGGCATTTATTCTGAGCTGTGCTGCAGCCTATCGATTAGCCAAATTTAATGTGGATACAACCCAGCAGTTTGCTTTTAAAGGCGTTCCTACCCCTGGGATAGGGTTGTTAGTAGCTTCCTTTCCATTGATGTTGCATTATGGAGGCGGACTTATTGATATTAACCAGTGGTTGATCAATAAATGGGTATTATATTCATTG
>CANJAW010000270.1:0-4387 GCA_947472215.1 Chitinophagaceae bacterium | reverse complement strand
TTTCCTTCGATAGAGCAGTGCCCTTATTCGTTGTAACAATTACTTTCCAAAAACAGGCTGCTCTACTCCTTAGTTTTTCACCTGCATATTCCACATGAATAGATTGATCGGAAAACACCTTTCCTGAATTCCAGTAGTCCCCGTCTCCCCTTGCCAATTTTTCGCGACTCGAAGACACTATAATTTGATACGAAACTTGATGAACATTTCTTTTGAATGAAGTTATTTCCCAACTCAAACGAGGAGCTACAACATCAATACCCAAAGGGTTTAACCGCATTTCACAACGTAAATTATTTAATTCTATTTGTGCAGAAACTGAATGACAAAACATTATCCCTACCAACAGAAATAGCAATTCACAAAGGATTTTCCTTTTCATAATTTTTATTTAATTCAATTGTGTAATCATTTTTACAATGCTTACACTTTAGCGCTGAAAGCATTCTAAATAGCAATAGACTGAACTACTCTTATTATATAAAATCTTCTCTCATCGGATTAAAAACATCTACCAGCATTCCGGCTTCCATACAAACTACCCCATGAACTACATTGGAGCTGGCATAAAATCCGTCACCGTCCTTTAGGATCTTTTTTTTACCTCCTATCTGCACCTCAAATACCCCGCCTTGTACATGCGATATCTGCGAATGGTAATGTTGGTGTAGTACACCGATGGCACCTTTTTCAAACTTTACCTTTACCATCATCAACTCATCATTGAATGCCATCACCTTTCTACTAACACCCTGGTCTACTGGCTGCCATTCAATCAATTCGTCTTCAATAAAAGCATTCGGTTTTTCGTTACTATTCATATCATTTCATTTAATATTCTATACTTTAAAAATGGCATTTTATCATCAAACGGATATTTGCGCTGGATTCAAAATAATTACTCCTTACTTGTAAAATCAAAAAACAATGTCATCTCAAGTGCTCTAGCGGGATCCTTGTCATAATCATAAAAAATATTTTTCATACCCATTGGGCCAGTGGTTTCATTTCGCTGGGTTTTGGAGCCAATACCAGCTATACCCTGCATAAAGGAGATATCCCCTGTAGGGAAAATTGGCTCATAATTATGCCACTGGTCCGTTTTCCAGGCCGGAGTAAACAAACGAAAAAATAAATCCTCATTCGATGTGTATACTGTAAAGGGCTGCCCAGCAGTAATGAATTTACACCAATACATATTGCTATGATATCCCTTAAACTCAGGGTATTGCCAACTTTCGCCCGTTTCAGTACCATTATATTTCTTATCCCAAATACCAAATTGATTTCCCTTCAAACGGTTTTTCCAAACCCTGTAGGGGCCATTCCCCAAATAGGTAACCCCTTTCATCTCATTTTCAGGAAAAGTAAAATTTACTCCAATGAAAGAAGTAAAATAATCAGCTGGAAAATAATTCACTTTCATTCGAATGATGCCTGAAGGAAAGATTGTCCATTGCAGGGTATTGTAACTTTTATGCTTATCAAATGCTGACTCAATGAGTAAACTGTCCCCTTGAAAATGATGGCTGAAATTTAAAAAATTGCTTACTCCCTCTTGGACAATGGGACCATTTCGAAAATGAATGGGGCCCTTTTTATTAAAAACAGAGGATAATAATCCCGAATTCCGATTGATTTCAATGGTAACTCCATTGGCTGTTATCCTATACAACGAATCTATTTCCGCTAATTGGATTTTGCCGGTACCCTTATTCGTTAGTAATGTATTTGCTACCGCAGTAGGTTGAAGAATAGGAAAACTCCATGTGAAAATTTCATTACCCTCCACTCCTTTAGCAGTAAGGTACAAAACATCATATTGGCTCCAATTAAGTGGTAATATCAGTTTCAAATTACCCTTTTCACCCGGTTTTATATTCGGCGATTGAACAGAACCAGAGAGTTCTTTCTCGGATAGAATTTGTAATTTTTTAAGCCGGTAGCTAAACGCACATTGACTTAAATTGGTAAAGTGGAACCGGTTTTCTACCGCAAATAATCCATCAAAAGCAAGCGTGATTTCTTTGTGTTCAAAATGAACCGGACTCCAAATTTCTTTGATGGCAAAATAACTTCCTTCTTTTTGGTGATATGGCCCAACAATTCCATCTGCACCATGATTGCCATCCGTATCTATTGCACCATTTTTATCTGTACGTACAATGCCCGCATCGGCAAGGTCCCATAAGTAACCTCCTGCGCTCAAAGGATTCCTCCACATAGCTTCCCAGTAATCTTCGAGTCCGGCTCCATGTCCTCCATCATACAATCCATGCAAAAACTCTGTGGGCAAAAGTATTTCGTGGCCATGGTTGTAATTACCAATACCATAATCAAATTCACGGTAGTGCTGGGTTTCAATCCCTCCAAATAATTGCCAGGGATGGACAACAGGACGTTGCTGTATATCCATGGCCGAAAATAAATGATCCAACTCAAGATTATGCCCTCCTTCATTTCCATTGGACCACAAAATAATCGAGGGATGGTTCACATCATGTACCATCATTTCACCCAGCAACTTACTCCCCGTGGGTGTATCGTAATTGCCATGCCAACCCGCTAGTTCATCCATTACAAACAAACCCAATGAATCACACATATCCAAGAAATGATCATCCGGTGGATAGTGACTCATCCGAACAGCATTCATATTCATGTCCTTCATCAATAGCACATCTGCAATACTAATTTGTTTACTAGTGGTTCTGCCACTGGTTGGGTAAAAGGAATGACGATTTACCCCTCTCATTTTAACTTTGATTCCATTTACATAAATCCCATCGCGGGGTTTAACTTCCACCGTTCTGAAACCAAACCGCTTTTCAATAACGTGCACGATTTTATCATCGGATAGCAACTTGACTTCAGCCTTATACAAATTTGGAAATTCAGAGGTCCATAACAAAGGATGCAGAAAACTAGATTGGAGAGAAACAAAAGATTTTATTGGAAGGAAGGAGGCGGAAAAAGCTGAACCCATTTTTTTTCCATCCATAGAAAACAACTGAACAATGATTTTATTGGCAGAAGTAATGTTTTCAAGAGAAATATTTACCTTAAAAAGCCCAGAAGCTTTTGCATCAATAGCAATACTTTCGATATGTTGCTTGGGCAAAGCTTCCAAGAATACAGGGCGAAAGATTCCTCCAAAAATCCAAAAATCAGCCTTTCGTTCAGCATTATTGACCGACTGGTTGGCAGAGTGCTTGGCAACTGTAACTTCTAAAATATTTTTTTTACCAAATTTTAAAAGTGAGGTAATATCATATTTAAATGCATAAAAAGCTCCCTGGTGGATTGTTCCAGCTGATTGCCCGTTGATCTTTACTTCTGTATCTGTCATCGAACCTTCGAAAACAATTTTAATATTTTTATTCTTCCAGCGGGTTGGAGCATCAAAAGTATATTTGTAGCATCCTTTTTCCTTCCCCCTTAGACTGTCTTTTGAAAAGCCATAATTATACTTTCCAAAACCCTGTAATTCCCAACAAGATGGAACCGGAATGGTAGTCCATTTGCCCGAGTTCATACCATCCGAACAGAAAAATTCCCAAATTCTGGTATCATTATTTCCTGTACCGGATAAGTAAATTTTTTCTGTTTGCTGTGCTTTTACCCCAACACAAATCAGATAAAACAAAAACGGTAATATATTTATTTTTTTAAACCTCATCTTTAAAATTATTTGGAGATTTTTTATTTTTCACTCAAATTATTTAAATACTCTTTTTCTTGAGCGCTACAACTTCCCTACAAGCCTTTGAAGCTGCAGCGAGGACGCACACTTTTTGCCATTTACAAAAACAGACAACCCTTTCCCTTTTTTATACTTAGCACCTGTTTTATCCCAAACAATGGTAATTATTTTTCCGTGATACAAGATATTATCTAGGCAAAACCAATCCCATTGGTTAGCTGGTAACAAAGGATTTACTTCAAAGATGTCATCTGCTCTTGGACGTAACCCTACCAGTCCGGTAATGATTAAATCATTGAATGTGGAATGATTATAATAACGGCTTCTTTCCTCATCTCCCTTCAACCAATAGCCTGTCTTTTCATCGAGGTACTCTCCCACATAGGGTCTACCCCGGTAGTATTGTGATTGCACATAGGTTTCTAGCAAATTAAAATAGTTACTATCGGCCACTACCGTCTGTCGATAGTTGTTTAATAGGTTAGCCATTGCCGTAAGTGTTTGGGAAGTAGCAAAAGGCCATACCGCACCATCCCACTCACACTTGCAACAACCATGGGTCCGAAATTTCGGATGACTTCTGTCGGCGGTGGTAATGCCAAAAGGAGCACAAAAAATATTTTTATTGAGCAGATTTTTCCAAGCGGTTTCATAACCAGCATCTGGTAAATTAAAATACCATGG
>CANJAW010000269.1:0-4388 GCA_947472215.1 Chitinophagaceae bacterium | reverse complement strand
TGGCAGAAGGCAAGATTACCGCTGAGTTTCCCATCGGGGAGGCATCGGAAGATAATTTACTTTCAGCAGCAATTTCAAATAATTAGCAAATGAACCTGACGCAATATAAAAATGATTATGGCAAACTGCAGTCTTTAATTGCATTGTTACTTCTGTGCATTGTATTTGGTTTGCTATCTGATAAATTTTTTACATTAGGGAATGGTCTTAATGTGATGCGGCAGATATCCGTGAATATTTGTATTGCAGTGGGAATGACACTAATTATATTAACTGCCGGTATTGACTTGTCTGTAGGTTCGGTATTGGCTTTGTGCGGTGTAATAACAGCTGGCTTATTAAAAAATGGACTTGCATTACCAGCTTTTAATCTATTTATTGGCTTTACGATTTTGGGTGCTCTAATTGCAGGGATGATGGTGGGAGCTTTACTTGGTTTTTTAAATGGAGTCTTCATTACTAAGTGCAAAGTGCCACCATTTGTAGCCACCCTAGCAATGATGACTATTGCAAGAGGGTTAACGATGTTATATACCAATGGCTTTCCAATCAGTTCCTTTTCTTCTTCCTTTACTTTTATTGGTGCAGGTTGGTTGTTTGGGCTTCCCGTTCCTGTTTGGATAGCAACTGTAATTGTAGTATTGGCGATGGTACTGACCAAAAAAATAAAAATGGGAAGGTACATTTTTGCGATTGGAGGTAATGAAAATGCCGCCATACTTTCTGGTATTAATATTGATCGGGTTAAAATCATTGTGTATAGTATTGCTGGAATGCTGGCTGCTATTGGGGGAATCATTGTTACCGCACGGCTAGATTCTGCTCAACCCAATGCTGGTTCTAGTTATGAATTGGACGCGATTGCAGCAGTTGTTATTGGCGGTACTTCCTTAAGTGGTGGCCGTGGAAGTATATGGGGAACCGTGCTGGGGGCCGTTATCATCGGCGTGCTTAACAACGGGTTGGTGTTATTGGATGTGTCCCCTTTCTGGCAGCAGGTAGTGAAGGGTTCTGTAATTTTATTAGCAGTCATTATTGACAGAATGAATGCAAAGAATGAATAGTTTATATATCAATCAAGGGGATCATTTTTTATTTTGACCCTCTTTTTAAAAAATCACTTTATAATTTAATTGAAATAGACAGATTATTTATTTAAATAAAAATGCCATCCAACAAATATATATTAGCAATAGACCAGGGTACCAGCAGTACCAAGTCAATTATTTTTGATGAAGCCGGTAAAGCGATTGCCCGTGCATCCGAACCGCTCAAATCAAATTATTTGTCGGATGGTTTTGTTGAGCAAGATGCGGAAGAGATTTATCAAAATGTGTTGACTTCAGTAAGTAATTGCATCAAAATGTTTACAGATAATGGAGGGGATGTGCAGGAAATAATTTGCTGTGGAATTTCCAATCAAAGGGAAACATTTGTTGTATGGGATGTGAGTGGCAAGCCATTGCATCCTGCAATTGTATGGCAGTGCAAGCGTTCACTTCAAGTATGCGAAAAATTAAAAATGGACAGTGATTTGGAGCAATATATCCGCTACAATACGGGTTTGGTAATCGATCCATATTTTTCTGCTACCAAACTAATGTGGTTAAAGGATAATAATGAAGTAGTAGGCAAATCAATCGAGAATGGGTCTGCATTTTTTGGTACCATTGATGCGTGGATATTGTATAAGCTGACCCATGCACAACACTACGCTACTGACTATACCAATGCCTCTAGAACTATGCTATTTAATTTACATACCCTTCAATGGGATTTGTATTTAATAGAAAAATTAGGACTTATTGGGATTCAATTACCGCAACTTCAGCCCTCAGCATCATTTTTTGGAACTACTGATTTAAATGGGATTTTGCCCCTGCCAATTGTGATTACGGCTATGATTGGTGACTCCCATGCTGCAGCATTTGGAGAAGGGTGTTTTGAAGCTGGAACAGCCAAAGCTACATTAGGTACCGGTTGTAGCATACTAATGAATATTGGGGATAAGCCGGTTGCATCAAAAAATGGAATGGTGACTACCATTTGCTGGAGTACTGCGGATATAGTAGACTATGCATTGGAAGGGGTCATTGTCTCTTGTGGTGCAACCATTGAATGGTTGAAAAACGAGTTGATGCTTTTTAAGGATAGTTTTGAAACAGAGAAGATGGCTTGTTCAGTTTCTGATAACGGAGGTGTTTATCTAATTCCTTCTTTTAGTGGCTTAGGGTCTCCCCACTGGCAAATGGATAGAAGGGCTTCTATTTCCGGGATGAATTTTGCAACTACCAAAAATCATATAGTAAGGGCTGCACTTGAATCCATCGCCTACCAAATTAGGGATGTGGTAACTGCAATGGAAAACGATGCCTCTTTGTCTTTAAAGGAGTTGATGACAGATGGAGGCATTACAGCTAACCAATTTGTACTACAGTTCATTGCCGACCAATTAAATAAGGACGTGCTTTGTATTCCTATGCCCGATATTTCTGCATTAGGTGCAGCTTATTTAGCTGGCTTGAAATCGGGGTTGTATGAAAATTTAGCTGCAATAAAGAAATTAAATAGCGATAAAAAAAGACATCACCCAATTGTAACAGGAGAAGTAGCAGATAAAAATTACGAGGGATGGAAGCAGGCAATTCTTCGTTGCTAAATGTAGTTAAGGTTTTGGCACCATGGTCAGTAAATAATTCGAAAAAAAATAAAACTTGTAGTTATGTTTAAAATTAGCCGACACATTGTAATGATTAATGCCTTTTTACTGCTGTTGATTCATTCTTCTTTTGGTCAGCATTCGGTTGAGCAGTGGGATAGGTTTGAACTTTCTTTAAAATATGTTTCTGCCAATAATAGTTTTGAAAATGTACAGTTAACAGCGATTTTTACCAGTAAAGACAGCTCCTTTGTGGTAGCCGGTTTTTACGATGGGGACGATATTTTTAAGGTTCGGTTTATGCCACAGCAAATCGGCAACTGGCAATATATTACGAAAAGTAATATTGCTCAACTAAACAACAAAAAAGGAAGTTTTGAATGTGTAACGGCAACTGGGGAAAACCATGGAATGGTTAGCGTGAGCAAAATATATAATTTTAAGTATGCAGATGGCAAACCATATTATCCATTTGGCACTACATCCTATGCATGGACACACATGGGGCAGCAACTCCAGGAAACTACACTTTCCACCCTTAAAAATTCAGGCTTTAACAAAATCAGAATGGGGGTATTTCCCAAGAATTATGATTTGGTAAAGGAAGAGCCAGATATTTTCCCCTACCTCATTAAGGAAGTCTTAAAAGATGGTGTGGGCAATGGTAGAAAAATTTGGGATTTTAGCCGTTTCAATCCCGTTTTCTTTCAACAGCTTGAAAAGCGAATTGATGATTTGGGTAAAATAGGTATCGAGGCAGATCTCATTCTTTTTCATCCCTATGATAAAGGTCGATGGGGTTTTGATTCAATGCCCAATGAAGTAAATATTCGTTATATAAAATATGTAACGGCACGATTGTCCTCCTTTCGGAATGTGTGGTGGTCGATTGCCAATGAGTGGGATCTGGTAAAACCTAAAGTACATGCCGATTGGGATACCCTTACCCAAGCGGTGGTGTCATCTGATCCATACCGTCATTTATGTTCTATACATGGCTCTACTGCGGTTTATTTTGAATATTGGAAACCAGCTTTTACGCATGTCAGCATTCAGGATGAGGCACCGGTAATGAACTTTGGTGCAGCCTCCATTTTGCGCAATGCCTATTCCAAACCGATTATTTACGATGAAGTAGGGTATGAAGGCAATCTGATCCACCGATGGGGCCGCTATAGTGGGGAAGAGATGTTGAACCTAATTTGGATGGGAGTCATTGGTGGTACCTATGTTACCCATGGGGAGGCTTTTATGTTTAAAGACCATCGGGATACTATTTTTTGGGCAAAGGGCGGTGTTTTAAAAGGAAGTAGCTGGAAGCGAATTGCTTTTTTAAGAAAGTTGTTGGAAGCTGGACCGGGACCAATAGAGCCTGCCGATGTTAGCCGAGATCTCTATACAGCTACTGCTGGTAAAGGGTATTACCTTATTTATTTTGGTAAAGAAATACATGATTCCTGGCTTTTTAATCTCCCTTATAAAAATGGCCAATTTGAAAGGCCCCGTCCAGGCACTCGCTATAAGGTGGAAATAATTGATACCTGGGATATGACCATTCAATCATGTCCATTACAATTTGAAATAGGTGCTGTATCTGATTATCGAGTTTTGGATAAGGAACTGAAAAAAATAAGACTCCCCTTAAAACCCTATCTAGCCTTGCGAATAATTGAAATTGCTCAATAAAATATTGAGTTTAAAAATATATAATGAAAAGCTTTTTCTCAAT
>CANJAW010000268.1:0-4391 GCA_947472215.1 Chitinophagaceae bacterium | reverse complement strand
GGATCATCTTCAGGAATGCCGGCTTCTACTTTTCCTACTAGATCAGCGCCTACATCTGCAGCTTTGGTATAAATTCCTCCTCCCACTCTTGCAAACAAAGCAATGGATTCAGCTCCAAGCGAGAAGCCAGTTAATATTTCCAAAGTCCGTTGCATTTCAACACTGTCAACCGCTGCATTCGGAGCAAAAACCATTTTTAAAATAATAAACAATCCACCTAATCCTAGTACCGCTAATCCCGCTACACCCATTCCCATTACCGAACCTCCAGTAAAGGAAACCTGCAATGCTTTGCTCAAACTCGTTCTAGCAGCCTGCGCTGTACGGACATTGGCCTTAGTGGCTACTTTCATTCCAATAAATCCAGCTAGTGCACTAAAAAATGCGCCCAATACAAAAGCCAGTGCAATACTCCAGTGGCTATTTTCATTGCTATAGCCCATTACACCTAGTAGAATGGCACCAATTATCACAAAATAGGTAAGGATTTTGTACTCGGCTTGTAAGAAAGCCATGGCACCTTCGGCAATATAGGTGCTGATCTCTTTCATGCGTTCGTTGCCCGCATCCTGTTTGGAAACCCAGGCAAACTTTACAAAAGTATACAAGAGGCCTACAATGCCCATTGAAGGAATAACATAGATCAATAATTTGTCCATATATAAGTTCTAATTTTAGGAGGGCAAAAATAGGGTAATTGCTGCAAAAAATGGCAGAAATGGGTAGATTCTTACTAAGAACAGGTAAATTAATTTTATAATGTATTTTTCAGCGATATTCTGGTGATTTTCAATCTACCTAGGTATCTTCGAAACGACGATAGGGTAATTAAAAAAGGACCCTAGGTTTACTTAGGATCCTTTTACTTTATAGATGATGAGTTCTAAATATCAATCGCTTCTCCATAAGCCACCGCAGTGGCTTCTTTCAATCCTTCACTCATGGTAGGGTGAGGGTGAATGGTATTTAATATTTCATGTGCAGTAGTTTCTAGTTTTCGGGCTGCAACGGCTTCTGCTATGTTTTCAGTAACATTCATACCAATCATGTGGCAACCTAAAAATTCACCGTATTTGGCATCGTAAATTACTTTTACAAAACCCTCCGTAGCACCTGCGGCACTTGCCTTGCCACTTGCCATGTAAGGAAATTTACCCACTTTTATTTCATAACCAGCCTCTTTGGCTGCTTTTTCAGTATATCCAACCGAAGCAATTTCTGGTGAACAGTAAGTACAGCCGGGGATATTGTTATAATCAATTGGCTCGGGGTGGTGACCGCTTAAATGTTCTGCTGCATTGATTCCTTCTTTGGAGGCAACATGTGCTAGTGCCTGTCCGGGAGTGCAATCACCGATCGCATAAATGCCTGGTATATTTGTCTGTCCGTTGGCATCTACTATAATTTTTCCTTTTTCTGTTTTAATACCCAATGTTTCTAGACCGATATTTTCAATATTGGCGATAACGCCTACTGCGCTTAAAACAATATCCGCTTCCAATATTATTTCTCCTGTAGGGGTTTTTATCGTGGCTTTAACACCTTCACCGGTGGTATCTACGCGTAACACCTCACTATTGGTCATTACGGTAATGCCTTGTTTTTTAAATTGTTTTTCCAATTCCTTACTGATATCTTCATCTTCTACTGGCACAATGCGGGGCATAAATTCTACGATGGTTACTTTGGTTCCTAGGGTATTGTAGAAATAGGCAAATTCTGAACCGATGGCACCACTACCACAAACAATCATGCTTTTTGGTTGAGTAGGCAAAACCATTGCTTTGCGATACCCAATGATTTTTTCGTCATTGATGGGCATAGAAGGAAGTTGGCGAGCCCTTCCACCCGTGGCTATAACAATATTTTTCGCTTCCTGGATTTGTTTGGAACCATCCGCAGCTGTTATTTCCACTTTACCCGGAGCTATCAGTTTACCAAAGCCCATGATTACATCAATCTTGTTCTTCTTCATTAGAAACTGGACGCCCTTGCTCATTTTGTCGGCTACACCACGACTGCGTTTGATTACGCCTTCAAAATTGGGAGTGGGGTTAGTGATGTTAATTCCATAGTCAGCGGCATGTTTTGCATATTCAAATACTTGGGCACTTTTCAATAATGCTTTGGTGGGGATACAGCCCCAGTTAAGGCACACACCACCTAGACTTTCTTTTTCAATGATTGCTACTTTTTTTCCTAACTGACTTGCCCTGATTGCTGCAGGGTATCCGCCTGGGCCACTGCCTAAAACAATTACATCGTATGCCATGATTAAATTTATTTGTAGTTTGAATGATTTTAACTGGTAGTCCAACACTTGTCTATTGTTTGATTGCCAGTAAAAGAAATGCAAAATTAGTTCGAAAAGAGGGATTAGCCAAAAGCTAATTTAAACGCTTCCATTAGCGGTCAGTAAAAGGTAATAAGGGAGTGGGTAGGGGGTGCCTTTTGTATAAAAAATGGCTTTTCAATTATTTAGCTTGGTTATTCTTTTCTTCTATTGCCCGGTCTTCTGCAATCGATCGAAGTGATTTAATGCTCACATTTAATTCAAATCCAATTAGTAATACTAGTGAATTAATATAGATGAGCGCCATAAAAACAATGATTGTTCCAATTGATCCGTATAGGGCGTTGTACTTTCCAAATGTATCTACAAAATAGGAGAAACCGAGGGTAGATAAAATGCTTAAAAAGGTGCCCAAAATAGTGCCGGGAGAAATCAGTTTCCAGCGTTTTTCAACTGCTGGGGCGAATTTATAAATGAAAGCAATGGAGTAATAAACAAGCGTTACTATGAATAGCCATCGAACATAAAAAATGATTTCTCTCATCGAGGCGCTTGCTATCCCCATCCATTTTAATGCGGCACCCTGGGTAATGAGTAAGATGAGGCATCCAAGCACCAATAGAAAAATGAGCGAAGTTAATTTAATGGCCATCCAGCGGTTGTGGAGATCTTTTCTTTTTTCAAACCCAATATAATTTTTATTGAAGGACCTCATAAGGCCCATCATAGCATTTGATGCAAAAAATAAAGCCAGTATCAATCCGAAAGATAATAAGCCAATCTTTGAATCATCTAAAAAAGAGTCTACAAATCTTATAAGGTATTCATTGTGAACTTTTGCAGGGATAATATCTAGGATTAAACTATGGAGTTCCTTTTTAATACTTCGTTTTGAAATAAAGGGAAGGTGGGGTACTAGGGTAAACAAAAAAAGGAAAGATGGAGGGATTGCCATGATAAAATTATAGGCAATCGCTGAAGCCCTTTCTGTAAGGCCAACCGTTTTAACCTGCTTGAAAAAAAATTTGATTACATCGTATAGAGGAACGCCTTCAAAACCAGGCAGGTACCAGTGCTTCGTTTTCCTTAAAATAAAGGCTACGGGAAATTGTGATAGTATGATACGTTCCAGTTTTGTCATCAGAAACTTTTTCCCGTTGATTAAAAGGGTTTGTCGTTAATTTATAAATGAAAGCTTCAATCAATAAAATTATCCAAATGGCTTGAATGCAATCACAAAGTAATCTATTCAATCAAATAATTTGGTCTTGTTTAAAATGGTTTACCATAGTATTTTGCAGATTTGATTATTGCTCATTCACCAATTTGGCCTACAGGAGTTCAATCCGATTACTATCAGGGAGTTTGTTGTACACTCATAAAGCTATCCAAGGCCAGCTGATATTCCTTTGCAAAATGAAGGTGTTCAGTATAGGTTGTTGCAAAATTTGAAAATCCTTTTAGATCCGGTTTGGCTACAAAAAAGAGATAGGGGGTAGTTGGTGAATTCAATACTGCATCAATGGTTTTTGTTGATGGCGTACAAATTGGTCCGGGAGGGAGGCCTTCATGTAGGTAAGTATTGAAAGGGGATGGGTATTGGAGATGTTTGAAATAAATCCTTTTTAGGCTAAAGTTTTTCATAGCAAATTTGACTGTTGGGTCGGCAGCAAGTTTCATTCCTGTCTCTAGCCGATTGAGGTAAACACTAGCTATTTTACCTTTATCAGCTTCCTTATTGGTTTCCTCTTCCACAATACTTGCGAGCGTATAGACTTCAACGGGAGTGAGGTTAAGGGATGCTGCTTTTTGCCTTCTACTATCATTCCAAAATATTTCCTGTTCATCAAATAGTTTTTTAAAAATACTACTCGCCGAGGTATTCCATAAAATCTGGTAGGTGTTCGGAATAATAGCGGTCAGGGCAATATTACTGTCGAGTTCATATTTTTTCAAAGAATCTTCATTGGTCAAGATGGACATAATATCAGCGGAATCACATTCAAAATTATCGCCTATTTTTTTTGCAAAATCTTCCTTGGTTCTTAGTTTATTGATGACTAGTGAAACGGGAGTTTGATTTCCCTGGCGCAATTTT